>JBAURA010000557.1:0-2798 GCA_049580985.1 Chloroflexia bacterium | reverse complement strand
GGAGTGGGAGAACATCTACACCGGGCGGGTGGTGAAGCTGGAGCAGCACCCCAACGCCGACCGCCTGAAGTTGGCGACCGTCGAGTACGGTGCGGAGAACCCGATCACAGTGGTGACGGGCGCGCCCAATATCGAGGAGGGGCAGAAGGTCGTGCTCGGCCTGCTGGGGTCGCGGTATATAGACCAGCACCAAACACCATCAAAGGATGCGTTACCACGCAATGGCCTTAAGTGGTCGCGCCTGAAGCCCGCCAAGATCCGGGGCGTGCAGACCGAGGGGATGGTCATGTCGGAGGCCGAGCTGGACCTGTCGGAGGCGCACGAGGGGATCATCGTGCTCGATCCGAAGACGCCGCTGGGGCTGCCGGCGCGGGAGGTGATCGGCGACACGGTGCTGCATATAGACGTGACCCCCAACAACGGGCGCGTGCTGAGCATGATCGGGCTGGACCGCGAGATCGCCGCCATCTTCGGGGGCAAGGTGCGGTGGCCGTCGACTGAGTGGCAGACAAGCGGCCCGCCGGTCGAGGAGGGGCTTCAGATAGAGATCGAGGACCCCGACCTGTGTGCGCGATACTCGGCGGCGGTGATCAGGGGCGTGCGGCTTGGCCCTTCGCCGGAGTGGATACAGAAGCGGATCACGCTGGCCGGTATGAGGCCGGTGAGCAACATCGTGGACATCACCAACTATGTGATGCTGGAAATGGGGCAGCCGCTCCATGCGTTCGACTACAACACGGTCGAGGGACATAAGGTGATAGTGCGGCGGGCCAGGCCGGGAGAAAGACTGGTGACGCTTGACCACGTAGACCGGGGGCTTGACCCTAATATGCTGGCGATATGCGACGTGGAGAAGCCGGTGGGCCTGGCTGGGGTAATGGGTGGGCTTAACAGCGAGATCGAGGGGGAGGATGGTGAGTTGGTGGACGTGCTGCTGGAGTCGGCGCACTTCAACTCGCGTAGTATAAGGCGCACGGCACGGCTTCTGCGCCTGCCGTCGGAGGCGTCATACCGCTTCGAGCGGTTCGTTGACCCCAACCTCACCGTGCCCGCTATGAAGCGAGCCGCCGAGCTGATGCGAGAGTTGGGCGGGGGCACGATTGACGAAGGGTACGTGGACGCCTATCCCGCACCTATCAAGCCCAGGCGCATGATGCTTTACACCTCGGAAGTGGAGCGGCTGCTGGGGATCAAGGTGCCACCGAGCCAGGTGGCCGACGTGCTTCGGCGGTTGGAGTTCGGGGTCGATATACCGGACAATGCCGACGTGGTGGGGCAGGATACCACCATCATGGTGGACGTGCCTGGCTACCGCAACGACGTTACCATACAGGCCGATTTAGTGGAGGAGGTGGCGAGGATCACGGGCTACGACCTGATCCCGGAGACGCTGCTGTGGGGTGGTCTGCCTCCCCAAGAAGTGAACGTGTCGCTCGAAACGGAGACGCACATGCGCGACCTGATGGTGGCGAGCGGCCTCGACGAGGTGATCAACTACTCGGTGACGTGGAGCGGATCGCTGCAAAAGCTGGCTGGGATGGACGAAGGACGAAGGACGAAGGACGAAGGACGAGCGAGGTACGCGGCGTGGGATACTGGCAGGCCGTTGGTGACGATTGTCAATCCTGTGAGCAGCAGGCAGGATGTTATGCGGCCCACGCTCCTGCCTAACATGCTCGATACGTTGCGCAACAACCTGAAGATGCAGGCAGAGACGCCGGTGCGTATATTCGAGCTAGGCAAGGTGTACCTGACGCCGACGGAGGAGGAGATCGAGGCGAGGCGTGAGGCGATGCGGCGGGAGCGCGAGAAGTACCCGCGTATGAATAACTGGCCTCCCGTCGAGCACGAGGACCGGCTGCCAATCGAGCCACGCAGGCTGATGGGTATGCTGGCGGGGCCGCGCACGCCGCGCTCACTTTATGCGCCCGATAGCGAGGATGAAGCGGGGGTGCTCGACTTCTTCGACGCGAAGGGCGCGGTGGAGGAGCTGCTGAGGCAGATGCATATACAGGGTGTCGAGTGGGCGCCCGTGGATGCGGCGATATTACACCCTGGGCGGGTAGCCATGCTACGCGTGGGAGGCGTCGAGCTTGGCGTGGTGGGGGAGTTGCACCCCAGTCTGCTTGCCGAGTGGGAGGTGCCTGCGGGGCGCGTGGCGGCCTTCGACCTGGACGTGGAGGCGCTCATAGGCGCGTTGCCCAACCGCGTGCGCTACAAGACGATCAGCGCGTACCTACCCGTCCGGCAGGATATGGCCTTCGTGGTCGGCGAGGAGGTAGAGGCGGCGCGGGTTGCTGAAGCCATCAGGCGCGCAGGCGGCGAGGCAGTGGTGGACGTGAGCCTATTCGACATCTACAGAGGCAAGCCCATACCCGAAGGGGATAAGAGCCTGGCCTTCGCCGTGACGCTCAACTCGCCGGAGAAGCCGTTGGGTGAGGAGGAGTTGGCGCGGATACGGAAGAGGATCGAGGGGATGCTGGCGCGGGAGCTTGGCGCAAGCTTGAGAAGCTAGCCCCACAAGATGCAGGCTGTAAGGCACACCCTATAGGGTGTGCCTTACAGCCTTTCTTAGACTATTATGTAGAGCATGAAGACTAGCATTCAGATGCGCGTGTTCCACCCGCCCAATGCGTCAGGGCGTGTGTTGCTCTTCTGTGCGGCCTTGGTAGTTGGGGTCGTCGGAGAAGCAATGCTAGCGGCCTCTGGGCGACGCTGGGCCGGGGTGCTGGGGCTGGCAATTGCCGGGCTACTAGGTGTGGTGGCGCTGGGGCGCGACAGTGGTGCTATCGCAGATA
>JBAURA010000556.1:0-9887 GCA_049580985.1 Chloroflexia bacterium | reverse complement strand
GCGTTTGGCTGGGGGCGTGGGTGTTTGGTAGAATAGATAGTTCCTCCCTTGCGGCATGCATGGCCCTATTTGCCTCTTGCCAGGCTCAGCCAGGCTATTTCTATTGGGAGCTAAGTTGCAGTACGACGCCCAGGCACCTCCTCTTGTCACCCGGCCTGTTAGACAACCTAAGCGACGCATTATAGTTGGGGAAGAGACCCAGTCTGCGGCACCCCAGGCGCGCGCGTGGGCGGTTTCGACACGCGCGCGGGACGGGATCAACTTGCTGCTGGTGGTGGGTATGTGGGGGTTGCTGCTCCTGCTGGTGCCCCCGGCCCACGAGTTCCCGATCATAGACGATTGGAACCACGCCTCCGCCGTGCGGAACATGCTTCAGGTTGGGAAGTTCGACATGCCGCCGACCATGCAGGCCAACCTGTTCGGGTTAGTGGTGTGGGGGGCTAGCTGGTCGAGGGTCTTCGGCTTCAGCTTTACCACGCTGACCTACTCTACGCTTGTGCTGGAGTTGGGTGGGTTGCTCGCTTTCTATGGGCTGGCGCGCTCTATTGGAGTGCGGCCATGGGGCGCGCTGTTTGGGACGGCGCTGCTGGCTTTCAATCCTATTTGGGCGCACCTGAGTTATAGCTTCATGACCGACGTGCCGTTTGTGTCGCTGATGCTGATCGCCTGCTTCCTATACGTGCAGGGCATCCAGAGGGGGTTCGCGGGGCAGGCGAATGCTACGTGGCTGCTGATGGGCGGGTTCTTCGCGGGGTGGGCGTTCACCATACGGCAGTTCGGGTTGCTGATTCCACTGGCGTTCCTCCTGTACCTGGTGTTCGTGGGGATCACGTCGCGGAAGTGGCGGTGGCTCGATATGCTGGCGATAGCGGCTGTGCCGGCCATCGTGGTAGGTGGGTGGTGGCTGTGGCGGCACGACCTGCCGCAGACGGCGGGGGCGGCGGCCTCGGCCGGGCGGGCGGCGAACTTCCTGTTCAAGGAGCCGTGGGTGCGGGTGCCGTTGCTCAGGGCGTTGGTGCTGCTGCCGGTGGCGGCGCTCTCGGCCTGGGGCGCTATCAAGCTGGCGCGGAATAGGTTGTGGGTGCTCGCGCCGGTGGCATTGCTGGTGATGGTGTGCATCTACACGCTGGACCTGCCGGGTGAGCGCTGGATCGAGATGTATGAGCCTCCTTTCACGGTGCAGTTGGGGCCTCTATCGACGACTATTCCCGCCGAGACGTTCACCTTCGCGCAGGTGGGGAATATCATACGGATCGGGGGGATCGATTTCTTCGAGTACAACCACCAGCGGATATGGTCGCGCGAGGCGTGGCAGGCGTTGTGGTTCCTGGGGGTCGGACTGGGGATCGTGCTCCTTACTAAGATAGTGGCCGGCCTGATCGATTGGGTGCGCGAGTTCTGGGCGAGCAGGCGGGCGCGCCCGGTGGCGATGCCGCGCATGGCTCTCTATATGCTGGGCGCGTTCATTTTCGTGATCTCGATGACCTTCCAGGGTGATATGTACGATAGATATCTGGTGCAGTTCCTCCCTTTCTTGTTGCTGTTCGTGGTGCGTGGGTCGTCAAGCTGGGGGCGGTGGGCGTGGACGTATTCGGTGGCCGCGTTGGTGGTGGTGGCGAGCTTTACGGTGGTGGCTAAGATGGACCACATGGAGCATGCTCGCGCGCGGTGGGAGGCGGGGCAGTGGCTGATCGCGCGGTCGGGTGGGATACATGGAGGGTATGATTGGGATAACTGGGTGGGCAATCGCAATGACAACTACCAGATCACGGACTGGCATATAGAAGGCTACCGGACGGAGAAGACGTTCCCATATTTTGACAGGCTTGGAGGGTTCACGACGCGGTTCGTGCTGGCCGAGTCGCGGCAGAGTATGCCGCCGCTGCCGACGGTTGGAAGATAGACGGTGGACGGTGTTGGGTTGATATGGGGGTTGGAGCAATTGTAAAGTTTGTTTTTCGCCGGTCGATATGCCCCTCTATATGCTATATGGCATTAGTCATCGAAAACTGGACTCTTTTTCGTATACCTTTTGGGTACTCTTTTAAACCAATTTTCGTGGGGCCGGTATCGGGTCTACTGCCCACCGTCTACGGTCTACCGTTTTTATGGCAAAAATCGGCAATATGCGTATACTAGAGAGCGAAACATGCTAAATTGCTGGGTGCGCTACGGAGTGCGTTCGGCGTGAGAACTTTCAAAGGAGAAAGGGAACAAAAAGATGGCAGATGCTAAAAGTAAAAAGGGGTTGGAAGGGGTAATCCTCGGGGACAGCGCGATCAGCAACGTGGAGGGCGAGATCGGGCGCTTGAGCTACCGGGGCTACCTGATCGGGGACCTGGCAACGCATTCCTCCTATGAAGAGGTGCTTTATTTGCTGCTGCATGGCGAGCTGCCGAGCAAAGCCCAACTGGAAGAACTGGACAGCACGCTAAAGTCGCGCCGCGAGCTTCCTGTGGAGGCGATGGCCGTGCTGCGCGCGCTGCCGACGACGGGCGAGCCGATTGACGTGCTGCGCACGGTCGCGTCGGCGCTGGCCCTGATGGACCCGGACGTGAACAATACCGCGCCAGAAGTGGTAATCGACAAGGCGCTGACGCTGGCGGCGCAGATGCCGACCATCGCGGCGGCCTACGACCGGCTGCGGAACGGCAAGGAGCCTGTCGCGCCGAGCAAGACGCTGGGGCACGCGGCCAACCTGCTTTATATGCTCAAGGGCGAGGAACCTTCGGAGGAGGATGCCAGCGCTCTCAACACGTACTTTGTGCTGGCGGCCGAACACAGCTTCAACGCCTCCACGTTCACGGCGAAGGTGGTTATCTCGACGAATGCGGACTATATGTCGGCTATCACGGCGGCGCTATGCTCGCTGAAGGGTGTGTCGCACGGTGGGGCGAACCAGAAGGCGATGGAGATGATGATCGAGATAGGAACGCTGGACAACGTGGAGCCGTTCATCGACCATGCGCTGGCGACCAGGCGCAGGCTGATGGGCATGGGCCACCGCATCTACAAGACGTACGACCCGCGCGCTTCGCAACTGAACGAGCACGCCCGTATCGTGGCCGAGCGGAGCGGGAATACGCGGTGGTACGAGATCGCCAAGCGAATCGACGAGATCTCGCGCACGCACGAGTATTTTGCTTCGCGCAAGATCTACCCGAACGTGGAGTTCTACAGCGCGCCTCTGCTGTATACGCTGGGGTTCGAGCCGGATATGATGCCCGCGTTGTTCGGGTGCAGCAGGATCGCCGGGTGGACGGCGCACGTGCTTGAGCAACTGAGCGACAACCGGATCATACGGCCTAGCGTGGAATACGCGGGGCCGGGGATACGGGAGTACGCAGGGATAGATAGCCGCTAGGGAACGCTGGTTTAGAAGGGGAGCCTAATCAATGGCTCCCCTTTTGCTTGAACCACAGAGGCACAGAGACACCGAGGGATATCGAAGTAAGATTTATTTGTAATTTGCTGGAGCTATAGATGTTATGGGCGAAGGGGCATAGATGGTATAGTATAGCCATGAGCGATGCTCCTTACTTCGCTGATGAGGCTGTCCATATAGACTCAAGAGAAGCGCGTTTCAGTGGGAAGAGCTATCCACTCGAAGAGATACGCGCTGCCTACGTGGACACGCGTATGCTTGAGATAAAGTATGGCGATTGGCGGGATCTGGTCGGCAAGTTTTGCCTTGTGTTGGTGGCGCTCGCCTTTTTGATATCGGTTTTCCGCCTCATTGAGTACGTACCTCTGGGTTTATTGCTGATCGCTTTGTTTGTGTACACGCTTCAGCCAGGCATGACATTCCGTTATGTAGTGCGGCTGGTCGGCTCGTTTGGTGAGCAGGATGTACTTATCGCGCGCAATCATAAGTATGCAAAGAAGGTGGCGCGGGTGGTACGCGAAGCAATGAAATCTCATAGGAAACAACGGGCAAATGAGCCTCTCCAGAGCAGTTAATAGCTTAGCGCTTATGAAGCCAAAGCACTTCCACCGCTCGAAAACCCTTGCCGGTGATAACACTATGTTGATCGGGCAATATTGAAAGGGCACGCTTTATGAGAGTGCTAGAATCCATTAAGGATATTCGTGCTGCTCACGCGGGTCTTGCTCCTGCGGACACGGTTGGGTTCGTGCCGACGATGGGGTACTTGCACAAGGGGCACATCTCGCTGGTGGAGCTGGCACGGCGGGAGAATAGCGTGGTGGTGGTAAGCATATTCGTCAACCCGGCGCAGTTCGGGCCGAACGAGGACTTTTCGCGCTACCCGCGCGACCGTGAGCGCGACCTGGCGATGCTGCGGGAGGCGGGGGTGGACTGGGTGTTTATGCCGCAGGTAGAGGAGATATACCCGCAGGGGTTCTCGACGTATGTAGAGGTGCGGGAGGTGACGCGGCGGCTCGAAGGGGAGGTGAGGCCGGGGCACTTCCTGGGGGTGGCGACGGTGGTGGCGAAGCTGTTCAATATCGTGCAGCCGGCACGGGCGTACTTCGGGCAGAAGGACGCGCAGCAGGTGGCGGTGATACGGAAGATGGTGCGCGACCTGGCGTTTCCGCTGGAGATAGTGGTGGGGGAGACGATGAGGGAGCCGGACGGGCTGGCGATGTCGTCGCGGAACGTGTATTTGGGGCCGGAGGAGCGGGTGGCGGCGCTTTGTCTGTTCAGGGCGTTGAGTACGGCCAGGTTTCTGTGGGACGTAGGCGAGAGGCGTGGTAACGTCTTGCGTGAGGCGATGCAGGACGTACTGGCGGCTGAGCCTCTAGCTACCCCCGATTACGTGAGCGTGGCCGACCCGGTGACCCTGGAGGAGTTGGACGATAGGGGTACGGCGACAGAGGCACTGGCTTCGCTGGCGGTGCGGATCGGCAAGACGCGGCTGATCGATAATTTCATCTTGCGGAGCACCTGAATTTTGAACCACAGAGGCACAGAGGCACAGAGTTTATGAGGATCGTGTAATCCTTTATAATCTTTGTGACCTCGTGTCTCTGTGCCTCTGTGGTTCAATGAATAAGGTGTGTTAGGGTACGAGTATGCTGTTAGCTATCGATGCGGGCAATACGAATACGGTGATCGGGCTGTATAAGGGTGAGGAGTTGGTGGCGGATTGGCGTATGTCGACCGTGCATACGCGCATGCCGGACGAGTGGGCCGCCGACCTGATCGCGCTTCTGGCGCACAGGGGGTATAAGCTGGAGGATATTGACGCGGCTATCCTGTCGAGCGTGGTGCCGCCTGTGACGACTGCTATGAGGGAGATGGCCGAGGACTATCTGCACACCCAATTAATGATCGTGGAGCCTGGGATCAAGACGGGGGTGAAGGTGACGGTGGACAACCCGCGCGAGGTGGGGGCGGACCGCATCGTGAACACGCTGGCGGCGCACGCCCGCTACGGCGGCCCCGCGATTGTGATAGACTTCGGGACGGCGACCACGTTTGACGTGGTGTCGCCGGATGGGGAGTACCTGGGGGGCGCGATCTCGCCGGGACTGGTGGTATCGTCGGACGCGCTCTTCCGGCTGACGGCGCAACTGAGGCGGATCGAGCTGGTCGCGCCGAAGTCGAGCATCGGGAAGAACACGGCGCACGCTATGCAGTCGGGCGTGGTGTGGGGGTACGTGGGGCTGGTGGAGGGGATGGTTAACCGGCTCAAGGCGGATATGGGCGAGATGGGCCGGAGCGCGAAGGTGATCGCCACCGGCGGATTGGCGCGCCTGATCGCCGAGCACACGGAGTGCGTGGACATTATCGACCGTGACCTCACGCTGGATGGGCTGCGGATGATATATGAGTTGAACCGAGAGGGGTAGGGGATTTTGGATTTTGGGGAGGGGATTAAGGGATTAAGGGATTAAGGGATTAAGGGATTAAGGGATTAAGGGATTAAGGGGTTGGGAAACGGTGGGGAGATAGAGCATGCACTAATGGATTTTGGGTTGGAAGGGAGAAGCGTAATAGGAAGGGAGGATGGAGGATGGAAGAGAGGAAGAAAAAAGAGATGGGGGTAGGGCCTTTCAAGGCGTCGATTGCTCGTGCGGTAGGGGCGGTGGCTTTCGGGGCTTTGGCCGTGGGCGCGATGGCTATTGGCAGGCTGGCGATAGGGAAGATGGCGGTGGGCAAGCTGAAGATCGGGGAGTTGGAAGTGGGCACGTTGCGGGTGCGTAAGCTGGAAGTGCTCGAAGGGTTGGAGGACTAAGGCGTGTCTTTGGACGGCAAGATGGTTGTGCTGGGGGTGTCGGGGGGGATCGCTGCTTATAAGGTGGCGGACCTGGCCTCCAGGCTGGCGCAGGCGGGCGCGCGGGTGGACGTGATCATGACCGAGGGGGCGCGGAAGTTCGTGACACCGCTGACGTTTGCCGCGCTGACGCACAGGCCGGTGCGCACCGATATCTACGAGGACTGGCTGGGGGAGGACACGGGGCACGTGGGGCTGGCGCACGGTGCGGATATACTGGTGGTCGCGCCGGCAACGGCGCACACGATTGCACGCATAGCCCTGGGCCTGTCGGACGACCTGTTGAGCGCGGTGTACCTTTCGACGCGCGCGCCGGTGCTGGTGGTGCCCGCGATGGAGAGCGGGATGTACCTGCACCCGGCCACCCAGGCGCATATCGAGACGCTGAAGCGGCGAGGGGCGCATATTATGGAGCCGGGCGAAGGGCACCTGGCTTCGGGCGCGTCGGGCATCGGGAGGATGCCGGAGCCTGGGGCGATCCTGGCGCAGATAAAGATTGTGCTGGGAAAGGGTGGGCCGCTCAAGGGGAAGCGGGTGGTGGTGACTGCCGGTGGCACGCACGAGGCGATAGACCCGGTGCGCTTCGTGGGCAACGGATCGTCGGGCAAGATGGGGTATGCAATCGCCGAGGAGGCGCTGCATAATGGGGCGGAGGTGACGCTGATCAGCGGGCCGGTGGCTTTGCCGCCGCCGCATGGGGTGAAGATGGTGCAGGTGAGTAGCGCGCGGGAGATGGAGGCGGCGGTGCGCGAGGTGGTGATGGATGGCAGGGCCGATGCGCTGGTGATGGCGGCTGCGGTGGCCGATTACGCACCGGCGGAGGTGGCAGAGCAGAAGATCAAGAAGACGGGCGATACGCTGTCGCTCACCATGGCGCGCAACCCAGATATACTGGGGAACCTGGCGGGGGAGGAGTTGCCGGGGATGGTGCGCGTGGGGTTTGCCGCCGAGACGCAGGACCTGGTGGAGAACGCCCGCGAGAAGCTGCGCAAGAAGAAGCTGGATATGATAGTGGCTAACGACGCGGTGGCAAGCATCGGGGCGGACGCGAGCGCGATCACGCTGATCACGCCGGACGGTGGGATGGAGCAGTTGCCGCCCATGCCTAAAGGCGAGAACGCGCGGATTATAGTGCGCAAGCTGGCGGAGTTGTTGGGGGCGAGGGAGATAGAGAGAGCATGACGCTACCCTGGACCGTTGACGATCTGCCGCAGATCCTGGTGCTGGTGGTGATAGCGGCGGTGGTTGGGTGGTTGGCCGACCTGATCGCCGGAGGGCGCGTGCCGCTGGGGTTCTTTGGAACTGTGTTGTTCGGGTTGTTGGGGGCGTGGTTCGCTATGGAGATAGTGCGGCCGAGAATGCCTTTTGCGCTGCCCGCCGAGCCGACGTTCGACCGCGTGCCCCTGGTAACGGCGGGCCTGGGGGCGTTGTTGGTGTCGCTGATCTGGTGCACGCTGGCCTCGCGGCTGACGCGACGGCGGTGAGGACGTGGATGGTTGTCGGTTGTTGGTAGTCGGTAGTCGGTATTGAGGGTGGTAAGGGTAGCATAATTCGAGATTGGCAATCCACAATATGGGGTATGCGGGTGCGCTTGGGTGGGCTGGAGGTGTCGTTGCCGCAGGTGCTGCTGGCTTCGGGGATCGCTGTTTATGCGCTCGCGTTGCCGGGGGATGCCAAGTTTAAGCTAGACCTGGTGGGGTTTGGGGTGTGTCACCAGATACACACGCACTCGTTCAGCATTGGCGGGCACCAGCTACCGCTGTGCGCGCGGTGCACGGGGATCTACCTGGGGGCGATTTCGGCGATCCTGATCATGTCGCGGCTGCGGCGGCGGGCCGTGTATTTGCCAGCCTCGGGGGTGCTTGGGTTGCTTGGCCTCTTTTTCGGCGCGATGGTGGCGGACGGGTTGAATTCGACCTTGCAGACGTTTGGAGGCGGATTCTGGGATAGCAGTAATATCGTGCGCCTGGTTACGGGCACTATGGCGGGGCTGACGGTCGCGGTCGTCTTTTACCCGGTGTTCAACGTCAGCTTGTGGCACAGCGAGGTGAGGAAGCGGGAGAGGGTGCTCACGCGCGGCTTCGAGTTAGGGATCTACCTGGTGGCTGCCGGCTTGCTGGTGGCGCTGGTGATCACAGGATGGGACTGGCTACTATACCCGCTCTCCGTCTTGAGCATAGGGGGCCTGCTCGCGCTGCTGACGATGGCGAATACGACGCTGGTTGTGCTCATTACGCGCAAAGAGGGCTACGCCCGCACGCCCCATGACGTGTTGACCTTGGTGCTGGTGGGATTTGCCCTGAGCCTGGCGATGCTGACCTTGCTGGCCTGGGGCCGCGCCTCCCTCGCGCCTCTTATGGAGGGGAACGCGTTTGGGGTGCCCACGCTGCCGGGGCTGCCATAGTGTATGAGCGTGGGCTTTCAAGTTTGCACTCTCTGTGATACACTTAGGCATTCAATCGCGGGTGAATTGATCAGCTTATGATCAACAAAGGAGGACGCACGGATGGATTCCAGTCCCAGTATGGGTTCAACACCGCCAGTTGGCATGACCCAGGCGCAGGCCGATAACCTCAGCAGGATCGGGTTGCCCGCAGACGTGATAAACGAGATACGGCAGGTCGGGTTGCCCGAGCCTGTGTTGGGCAAGCTAGAGACGGTCAACTCTCCGCAGCAGTTGGCAGACGAAGTGGGGGTGCTGTGGCTGCCGGTCGAGCTTGTAGAGAGGATCAGGAACGCGCAAGAGCCCGCAATGCCGCCACCGGCGGCACGGGTTGAGCAACCGGCCACTGAGATGCCTTCCGGTTACACGCCGCCTCCGCAGACGCCCAGCCAGGCGTACGCACCGTATGGTGGTCAGCCACAACAGCCGCAGTATGATTACGGCCAGCAGCCGCAGCAGGCTCCTCCCAACTACGGGCAGATGCCGCAGGGGGGCTATGCGCCTCCACAGGGGGGTTATATGCCGCCGCAGGGCGCTCCTCCGCAGGGAGGATATCCCCAGCCGACGCAGCCGATGGGCCAGCAGCCGCCGGGTGGGTATGCCCAGTATCCGGGCGCACAGCCACAACCATACGGGCAAGCGCCCTACCCGCCCGCACAGGCTCAAGCCGCGCCGGCCAAGGGCGGGGTACCCGCTATAGTGTGGATTTTGGGTGGGGTGCTCCTGACTATAGTGTTGTGCGTAGTGGCTGTTTTTGCTATCGTGGCTGCTCTCGGCAATGCGGCTGTTGGCGGTCTTAACTCGCTTGGATCGCTGGCGGTGGCTACAACTTTCACAACTTCTTTGTCCGCCGGTGACTATGCCAGCGCACGTGATCTCTTGAGCGGAGATCTCGCCAATCGCTATACCGAGGAGACGCTTGAAAGCAGGTGGGTAGCCCTCGTAGGCGAAGGCAATACGCTCAGCGTCAACTCTGACCTTGGCACTCCGAGGCAAGATGGCAATAGAACAGTGGTCCCCTGGACTATAGAGGGTCAGAACGGCAAAGAATACAAGGTTGACCTCTATCTCACCTCTATATCCTCTTCCTCCGACTCGGTTCTTCAGATAGTAGATGCCAAGCCCGATTTGATACCGGAGCCGTAATGCGTCATGCGTAAGGACGGCGTAAAACGTGATGCGTAAGTGACGCATCACGTATCACG
>JBAURA010000555.1:0-21358 GCA_049580985.1 Chloroflexia bacterium | reverse complement strand
CTGCGCGGACAGGCCGAACTGCTGGAGGATGTACGAGAGGAGCAACTTGGGTGTGTTGAGCCGCGAGTCGCGCAGGTCTATATAGATCCACGTGTATCTGTCGGCCTGTGGCAGCCAGTCGTGCTTCTGGCCGGGCCTGAGAGTGGCGGGATCCACCTGATTGATGGCCGCCATGTACCGCAACAGCGAGGTCTTGCCGAGATAGCGCGGGCCGATCACCGCCCCGTTCTGCAACTGCGCTCCCCGCAGGAGGCCAAACAGCCTGGACAATTCCCGCGCGCGGCCAAAGAAAGCGCGCGGATGTATGATCGGCGCGCCAACGGTGAAGGGGTTCCATTGGCCCCACTTCAACGCGCTCCTACCCGGCCCACCCCGCCATTCCGATGCATTCCCTTCGGTATCGCCGTTCTCGCCTTCCGGCGCCGGCCTGCTTTGAGTGCCAGTTGCCTCCGGGACCGCACGCGAGGGTAGGGCATGTTGGCTGCCAATCGATATGAACTTGCGTTGCGACTCCAGATCTTCCAGCAGGCGCGCATCTGCCGGCTCTGCGCTATCGAGATCGGCCAGTTTGGCGGCCCTCAGCAGGCTGTTGGCCTCCTCCACACTCTTGAGCGCACCCGCCGCCAGCAAACCTGTTATCACCTTCAGCACCCGCTCGCGGGCGTGCTTCCCCTCAAGCCGCCTGCCATTGCACATGTGGCTCAACACCGTCGCGTCGATCCCGCTCAGGTCGGCAAGCTTTGCCTGGCTCAGGCCATGTTTGCGGGCGCGATATCGGGTGACCAGGTCACCGAAAGGGTGCGTCCTGTGCGGGCTGACCATAGCAATATCCTCATGATAGACCAGGCATCCGTTTCCACCAGCCTTGAGTTGTCAGGCTTGACAATATTGCAGGGTCAATCTGTGCAATTGACGGCAAACATGACAGTAAGTTGGCAAAAAGTGCGATTGAGCTTGCACTGTTACAACCGCAAACTCCTCTCATCGAAATCGCACTCTGCCTGGCGCTTATGGAAGCGCCAGGCAGTAGCGCAGCCACACATTGAGAGGAGAATGCAAATGGAAATCAAAACACAAAGGCAAAAGGTACTGAAGAGAACGCTATTGGTGATGTTGTTAGCCGGTTCCACCATAGCGGGGTCGGTGGTCGTGCCTGCCCTTCAGAGCAACAGCGTGCAGGTGACATACGCCTCCGACTGCGAGGGCGTCAGGCCCGACCCTGATCTCGACTGCCCAAATGGACCAACGCCAACTCCAACACCTACCCCCAATTCGGGGCCGTAAAACTTGCGCACCACACGTATAGATCTTAGCTCGAACCCTACAAACAGCCATGTATAGATATGCCGCGTATATACGCGGCATATCTATATTCTGTATGAATTAATACAAACGCCGCTCTGCCCAGTTGGCGCTCTGATAAGGCGAACTTCAACCTACTAGCACAGACCGACCTACATTCTTCCTCTTTAAGGGCAGATTGGCCTCAGCGGCAGCTTTGTAGTAAGTCATGGCAGGCTGATGCGCGCCCCGCTCTTCCATATTCTGAGCGTAACCGAGGCTGACGGAGTGTATGGTCTCCTGAGAGCCGGTTTTCTCTGCCCACTCCAGCGCTGTAGCGAAGATCTCGTCCACAACATCGGTACGTCCCCTCGCTTGGGCGATCTGGGCTGCCAGATGCAATGAATCAACGTAAGCGCAAATCGGATAGCAAGCACTTCCAGGGCGTATTTTCTTATCAGAGTCTTCATATGAGTCGGCCAGGCATGCGCATGCGTCAACCGCCGCCAACGAAGCCGCTTTGCCAAAGTTGAGGCTTATTTGCACGTGCTCTTCAGCCTTCTCAAGGAAGCCCTGCTTGAACGCGGAGAGTGCCAGCACTTTGTACAGATGGTTGAGCAACTGATCGTCTGCCGAGTTCTCTGGGTCAAGGAGAATATTTGATGCTTCTTGGAGGAATGGCTCGGCCTCCTTAGGTCTCCGATCATCTAGTAGCATTTCACCAATGTTAAGGCTAGTTTTGGCTACCTCTATACGATCACCGATCTCCAGCCATAGCTCCCGCGCCCGGCTAGAATAAAGTATGGAACTGATCTTGTCCTTGATCTCCCAGTAGGCTATACCCATACTGAAGAAGACAGCAGCCTTACGTACCGGATCGTTGAGGTCTTGTAAAAGCGGTAGGGTAAACTTGTAGATAGCGATAGCCTGCTTCGCATCTCCCAACGCAAAGTAATCGTTTGCCAGATTACGGTACACGCTGAAACGTGAACTGAGGTCGCGCAGGGTATTGTTCTGAACGGCACGCAAACAGATCAGATGCTCTTTGATAGCCAGGTCGGGGCGCTCTTTCAGGTAGTAGGCCGCTCCGAGCACATTGTGCACGGTAGCCGCCTTCTCTTCGTCCGCTTCCACCAGGGAGAGTGCCCGTTCCAATTCCGGCAAAGCGGCATCAGAGTTGTGGCTGTTTAGATAAGCTAGGCCCTTCAAGAAAGGCAGGCGATAGAGCAAGCGCGGCGGCAATTTTGCCGCGTGAGGGCCTGTCGAGGCAACGTACATCTCCGCCAGGCGAATGCATTCCAGCGCCTCTTCCAAGTTGCCGTCCTTGATGAGCATCTTGGCGTAGTTGAGCTGGTAGTTGAGGTCCTCTTGCAGCGCGCCCAGATCGTTCTCGCTTGTCAGGCCGGAACCCGTGTACTGCGCGACATTGGCGCGCAAAAGCTGCGCTACGGGCACTTCGAGGCGCCGAGCGAACAGTTCGATCACCTTCAATGAGGGGATGATGTTACACCTCTCGACGGTGCGCAGGTATTTTTTCGTGAACTCCGGCTGGGCGAGCTCCAGCGGGCTTAGTCCGCGCGCGCGCCTGAGCTTGCGGATGCGCAGGCCGACCGTTCGGATGGGTGCCCTCCGCGTTCGCCGTCGCCTCGGTTGGGACGAAGTCATAATGAATGCCCCCTTACTATGTCTAATTCTCAATACTGTCCGATGTCAAGGGGATACCTTGTGAACCGGGTCTGGCCGCGTTATCCACAATCCATATCAAAGCCCACGCGTGAGCCAGGGTTCTGACGTGCATATCCCGCGCTATTATACCATGAGTTGACGCCGGATCAATACCTATAATGAGGTAGATTAAGATATATGTAAACAGGTTTTGTTAGCGCCTCACTACCTGCAACATTCTCTCTCACGTTCTAGCACGCCCTACCTCCTCGTCCAGGACCCGCAGCCCGCTTTCGCATAGGCTCAAGTTCGTTCGTTGTATAATGAAATGAAACCAGGACAACCAGGATAGCTGCGCCTGGAATGCCCGGCAAGCCTATAACAAAGAGCGTCCGCAATCGATGCGATAGGAGGCAAGTCATGGCGTCTGTAGCGCACATCACTTATACACCTGAGGAATATCTAGCCCTTGAGCGCAAGGCTGACTTCAAGAGTGAGTACGTCAATGGCGAGATCTGCACCATGTCGGGGGCAAGCAAAGAGCACAATATCATTACAGGTAATATATACAGTGAAATCAGGAACCAGTTCAAACGACGACCTTGGGAAGTGTACATAACTGATATGCGGGTTAGAGTCCCACGAAGCAACCTGTATACCTACCCGGATGTGGCTGCCGTATGTGGTGGCTCCCTCTTTGACGACTCGCACGTAGACACCCTTACCAATCCAACGGTAATAGTCGAGGTGCTCTCGCCTTCGACTGAAACCTACGATAAGGGAGACAAGCTTGCCCACTATCTAAAGCTGCCCTCCTTACAAGAATACGTGCTGGTATCACAAGACAAAGTGCGCGTTGAGCACTACGCACGCCGCGGTGCGGAGTGGATTTATACGCAGATGAGCGCGCTGGATGAAGTACTCGTGTTGGAATCGATTGAGTGCGCCGTTGCCCTCCAGGATATATACGAGAAAGTAGAGTTTGCGAATGATACAAACCACGCGGAGAACGAAGAAACTGGGGGTGCTGACCGGCGGCGGTGACGTGCCGGGCCTGAACGCCGCTATCAAGGCTATCGTATACAGGGCCGATGTGCTTGAGTGCCAGGTACTAGGCTTGCGCGCCGGCTGGCAGGGGATCTCCTACCTCGACCGGGCGCGCGACATTGATGCCCTCTCCTTCCGCGACACCGACGAAGCTACCTGGAAGGGCGGCTACCTCCTCCCGCTCAACAGGCTCAACACGCGCGATATCGACCGCGCGGGCGGCACGATCCTACAATCCACACGCACCAACCCCGCCCGCATAAGGGTGAGCGACCTGCCGCCCCACCTGTGCAAATACGGCAAGGGCCACGCCGCCGACGAGCACGTGGACCTCACGCCGGAGGTGCTGGCGAATATCGACTTCCTCGGCCTCGACGGGCTGATCGTCATCGGGGGCGACGACACCCTCAGCTATGCCTCCGTCCTGAAGAAGCACGGCGTGCCTGTGTGGGGCATCCCCAAGACGATGGACAACGACGTGCCCGGCACCGACTACTGCATCGGTTTTCAGACTGCCATCCACCGCGCAGCCGAGAGCGTGGACCGCATCCGCTCCACGGCGGGGTCGCACCGCGAGACGATCCTCTTTCGCCTGTTCGGGCGCGACGCGGGCTTCACCGCCCTCGAAACCGCTATTGCCGCCTGGGTAGACCGTGTTCTTATCCCGGAGGTGCCCGCCGACATAAGCAGGCTGGCCGAGTTGGTGGAGCACGACCGGCGCAACCCCGCCGGCTACTCCCTGGTAGTGCTCTCCGAGGGGGCCAACCTCGGCGTGCCGGTGCCCGAAGAGGGGCCACCCGACGCCTACGGGCATCGCAAGAAAACGAACGTGGCCGAATTCCTGGCCGACGAGCTTCACCACCTCATGCCCAACGTGCGCTTCCTGCCGGTCGACCTGACCTATATCCTGCGCAGCGGCGAGCCGGACGTCTACGACAAGCGAATGGCGATCTTCTACGCGAACGTAGTGATGGGCCTCGTAGAAAAGGGAGTGCACGGCGTCATGGCCGGGCACCGCGACGGCGAGTTCGTCTATACGGACATACCGGGCAAAGAGTACCCACCCCGCAGGGTAGACCCCGCCGATTACAACAGCATGCGATACCGCCCCAGCTTCGAGCGCATCACGGGCGTCTTTAAGCCCCAGATAAGCCGGTAGGACACAACTACGCTGGCGTCGATGAGGTATACTTTACGTTATTCAGGTGCCATAGAAGATACCTACAAACGCTATGTGCGCAATCCAAAATCCAAGATCCAAGATCCAAGATCCCACCTCGTTGGTCCGGGTTGTTGTGCTGGCCGCGAGCGCGCTCCTCTTCCTTGTGCTGGCGGCCGGCGCCACCCCCTCCGTCCTACGGTGGGAGCCTGCCTGGGGCACGGACATCCCCGTAAATCCGCCCCCTGTGATCACGCCCACCAACTACAAGAACCACGACATGGTAATCAATCCACTCAACCCTCGTATGGTCATAGGCAGCTACGACCACTTCGACGGCAATAGGTCGGCCCCCGCTTATGCCACCAGCACCGACGGCGGCTATACCTGGGCTACCGGCACCTTTACAGGTACCTGGGGTAGCGGAGGCTACACCCCCATACCTGGCGAGTCGAACGTAGCGTTCGACGGCAGAGGCCATGCCTACTACACCAGCCTCGCCCTCTCTTCTACCGTCTCGACCGCCCTCTTCATGCTAACGACCACCAACGGGCTGGACTGGAATACGCCCGTGCCTGTGGTAGTGCAGGGCCAGTACGAATACGTTGCTAGTGTAAGCCTGGCCGTGGACCAACGCACCCAAGGCGCAAACGCGAACAGCCTGTACACCTTCTGGACTTATATCAACAACACCGAGCCGTTCTGGCTGGGGGTCAAGACGCGCAGGTCAACCGATGGGGGCATCACCTGGAGCCCGCAGTCGGACGTATCGGACCCCAACCATATCTACTCCTTTGGCCCCTCTTCCGCGGTGGCTCCCGACGGCACTGTATACGTGGCTTTTGAGTACAAGCCGAACAACATCTTACTCGAGGCGCGCGAGATGTACCTTGACCGCAGCGCCGACGGAGGAGTGACCTGGGGCCCCGACCGCTTGATCGGTGGCATGCCTATTACGTTCGCCGGCGGGCCTGATTGGAAGTACCACGAACTGGTGCTGGTAGTGAAGGAAAGTTGCAATTACCTGCGCATCAACCACTTTCCCCGGATAGCCGTATCGCCCTCGAACCCGAACGTGGTGTACGCCGTATGGAACGACGGACGTTGGGAGCCTGAATACTTCCTGTGCGGCGGCCAGGGTAGGTTCAGCGACATAGCCTTCAGCAAGACCACCGACGGCGGGGCCACCTGGAGCGCTACCACGCGCCTCAACGACGATCCCCAGGGGAATGGCATGGACCAATTCCAGCCCGCCATAGCCACCGCCCCCGACGGCACGATAGGGGTAACCTGGTACGACAGGCGCTATGATCCCTCCGGCGATTGGTACGACCTGGTCTATGCCCAGTCTACGGACGGCGGGGCCACCTGGAGCGCCAACGAGCGCGTCACCGACGTATCGAGCAACCCGGACCACCTGCAAGACTTCAAGCTGGTGGACGACCTGGGCATACGCAAGTCGGTGGCCTTCGCGCCGGACAACAGCTACGTGCTGGCCTCCTGGCTCGACACGCGGGTGGGCACGCGCCAGGGCGATTTCTACGTTGACCGTGGCGACCTGGCGCACGCGCAAACACCCACCCCTACTCTCACGTCCACACCCACCCTATGCCCCCTCCAATTCGCGGATGTACCCCCGGAGCACACCTTCTACCCCTTCGTCAGGTGCCTGGCATGCAGGGGCATACTATCGGGCTACCCTTGCGGAGGAGCGGGCGAGCCTTGCAACCAATCGAACGATCCCTATTTCAGGCCCGGCGTGAACGTCACCAGGGGTCAGATATCAAAAGTGGTGTCCAACGCCGCCGGCTTCGGAGACCCGGTAAGCGGCCAGGCCTTCGAAGATGTGCCTCCCGGCTCCACCTTCTACACCTTCACCCAGAGGCTTGCCGGTAGAGGCATCATGCTCGGCTACTCCTGCGGCGGGTTTGGTGAGCCTTGCATACCTCCCCTCGACCTCCCCTATTTCAGGCCCAACACCCCCTCCACGCGCGGTCAGCTCTCGAAGATCGTCGCCATGTCGGCAGGCCTAAGTGACCCACCAGGCAAGCAACTGTTCGAAGATGTGCCTCCTGGCTCCACCTTCTACACCTTCACCCAACAGCTGGCGAACCTCGGCATCGTGAGCGGCTATCCATGCGGCAGTCCCGAGCCTTGCATACCTCCCCTCGACCTCCCCTATTTCAGGCCCAACACCCCCTCCACCCGCGGCCAGCTCTCGAAGATCGTGTCCAACACGTTCTTTCCAGCGTGCGCTCCATAGCACAACTCACCGCCCACAACCTGACCAAGCAATGACCTCGATCTACGTTCCAGACAGTCCGCGCAGGCGGGCTTCGCCAACGTAGCACGAGGATTTATCCGCCGTGCGCTCTTGACCAACCTCCCATTACCCGATCAATCAGCCCATCCCCATAAACCCTCGTACCCTCCCTTCATCTACGGGCAACATTGCAGCCTTCCCAAGCCCACATTTTGCGCCTCCGATACGGCCATATCGCTATCATGGGAAAATATTCACACCAAGTTGTATTATGTAGTATAATGTGCATCATTTTGACCAGCAGCCTATTATGTGCGCCTGGCAGCACGCGGGTTGCCTTTCTCCCTACTTAGACCTCTATCTAACGACACAAGGAGGAGTATTGGTATGCAAAATGTGTAATTTCTAGGGGTCCTACCCCTTTGCGGCAAGGTCTATCTATGATAGAATTAACCGGAGGGTTTTCAACCTTCAACCTATACATGATAAAAAAGGGGGTAATTTATGGATATTTCCACTAAAAATACGCTCGCCGCGCTCGGTATGAGGATTCGCAAGGCGCGCTTGGAGCGTGGCATGACACAGGAGGTGCTTGCCGGGCCGGAATTCACAAAAGGTTACGTCAGCGCGTTGGAGCGCGGGGCGGTGCGGCCCTCGCTCAAAGCGCTCGATGTCTTTGCCAGGCGTCTCAACATCCCTATCGCCGATTTTCTGGTTGCAAGACTCGATACCGATACGCCGCCCGAGCTGGACGCTCTTCAAGAAGACCTGACATACCAGTTTAACTATGCCAAAATGCTCATCCGCTCAGATAATACCGACGAAGCGCTCAAGATCCTGACCGACGCCGAGTCAGGCGCTCAATTATATATGCCCAAACTACCCGCGCGCATACGCTATCGGATCCCTTTCCTACGCGGGCTTGCTTACTTACAGAAGTCGGAACCTGACCTTGCCAGGCCGGAGCTTGAAAAGGCGCTGGAGATAACAGAGAAGGATGGCGAAGCAGAGGCCGCAGCCACCGTGCGCAATATGCTCGGCGTGGCCCTCTACCAGCAGGGGCAGCCCCAATTGGCCCTGGAATATCATTTGCAATGTGCGCGCGCCGTACAGAGCAAGGAAGTGAAGGACATCAACCTGCGCCTCAGCATCTACCGCAACCTGGCGAATGATTACTGGGCCGTGAACGATACCAAACAAGCAATAGCCACCTACAAAGACGCCCTTGATCTGTTGGACGACGTGAACGACCTCCACCGCCAGGCGGGCATCTTCTGGGACATCGCCAGGAATTATAAGGCCGGCGGCGACTGGGCAAGGTCTAAAGTGTACGCTACTCGTGCCCTCCACATCTACGAGGCCGCCGACAACCGGGGCGAAGCTGCCTCGATCAGCATGAACATGGCCGAGCTAATGATGGGCGAAAGCAAATTCACCGAGGCCCAGGACCTGCTGAAGAAGGCCGAGGGCCTGCTCTCCAACGCGGGCGACAAGGCGCTCCTCAGCAACCTGTTCCACAACTATGCCGATCTCGCTCGCCAGCAGGGCAATCTTGACGAGGCCGCTCGCTACGCCGACGAAAGCGTCAGGTTGAGCGAGGCGCTAAAGAAAGGCGCGGGCAAGAGCAAGCAAGCCCAGGGCAACGCACAACGCACACACGCCGAAGCCCTACAGGTAGCGGCCCTCATCGAGGAGAAGCGCGGCAAGAACAAAGAAGCCGACCGCCTCTTCAACCAGGCTATCGAGGCCATCGAGCAGACCTCCTTCGACGAAGCCATCTACAGCCTCACCTTCAGCTACGCGCAGGTGCTCGAAGAGCGCGGCGATCACAAGCAGGCAATGGAGTACTACCGCCGCGCAGCCCAGGCCCACCAGCGCCCCTCGCGCCTCGGCAGCTAGTCACACCTGGCTTCCAGGGCAGAAGTTAGGCCCGACCTGACAAGTTGAATATTCTTTAGCCTGAGCGACCGACAGATGCCGGTCGCTCTTCTTTTTGTTACGGAGCGTAACAAACTATTCCGCACGCGTGCAGGCCGTCTTGAACTCCGGCTGCATTGCGACCTCTTACTCCCCTCATGCTGAAAATCCTCAAAATGCCCAAAAAGACTACCCAAATGGCTACTTGTAATAACAGAACACATGTGCTATGATCTAGGAGAAACAAATTTCGACCTCTGCCCGGCAACAACCAAATACAAAGAGAACAACAAGGCACAGGGTGCATAGGACCACACCGCCCTATGCACCCTCCCCACCATACCCAAAACCTTCGTGTCCTTCGCTCACCTGCGCATCTTCGTGTACCAAACCATAAAACCTCCGCGTCCTCTGCGCTCTCTGCGGTGAATCCATTCCTAGCATTCCAAAATCCAAAATCCAAAGGATCGTTTCGCACAAAATGCCAGTATATACTGTAAAATGTCGATGCCGATTTCCCCGCCCATGTGCAAGGAGGAAGAGCAAATGCGCGCTACTTTTGGCCTGCCACGTTGGCTCACTTCCATCAAGCCCATATATCTAACCTTACCAGGCGCACTGCTGGCAGCGCTGGCCTTGATCGTAACTTTCGGCGGCCAGGGCGCGGGAGCGGGCACACCTCCCAGCCTGTTCAACGACACAGCAGGCAAGATCACCCGCCAGGTACTTGACGACACGGAGAACGGGCAGCGTACCTCCTTCGTCATCCTCCTGGCCGACCAGGCCGACCTCTCCAAAGGCTACTCTATGCGAGATCAGGACGCCAGAGGCTGGTACGTCTACAACACCCTCAGGAGCCATGCTGAGAAGTCCCAGGCCCCTCTACGCGCCTTCCTCGCGGGCAGAGGCGTGCCTTACCGGTCCTTCTGGGCAGCCAACATGCTCGTCGTCACCGGCGACCGCTCCCTCGTAGAGGCCGTGGCCGCCCGCTCCGACGTCCGCATCATCGAGTCCAACAAGCCCAGCAAGTGGATCGAAGACGACAAGATCGCCAACTTCTCGGGTGCCCCCATATCTCCTCTTGTTGTGGAATGGGGAGTGCAAAGGGTGAATGCTCCCCAGGTGTGGGCGCTCGGATATACAGGTACTGGCATAGTAATCGGCAACCAGGACACAGGCATGCGCTGGTCCCACAACGCCCTCAAGCCCAAATACCGTGGCTGGAACGGCGCTACCGCCGACCACAACTACAACTGGTGGGACTCTATCCATTCAGGGGGCGGCAGTTGCGGCCCTAACTCCCCAGTCCCCTGCGACGACAACGGGCACGGCACCCATACCACCGGCACCACAACCGGCGACGACGGCGCGGGCAACCAGGTGGGCGTAGCTCCTGGCGCTAAATGGATCGGCTGCCGCAATATGAATGTGGGTGCAGGCACGCCCGCCACCTACACCGAATGCTTCCAGTTCTTCCTCGCGCCCACCAACCTCGCCGGCCAGGACCCCAACCCTGCCCTCAGGCCGCACGTCATGAACAACAGCTGGGGCTGCCCACCCTCCGAGGGATGTGCCCCTAATAGCCTCCAAACGATAGTCGAGAACTCGCAGTCGGCGGGCATATTCGTAGAGGCATCTGCTGGCAACAGCGGGCCTGGGTGCTCGACGGTCTCCGACCCTCCCGCCATTTATGCCACCAGCTTCTCCACGGGAGCGATAGATATCAACAACGCGCTGGCTTCATTTTCGAGCAGAGGGCCGGTGCTTGTGGACCTCTCCAACAGGCTGAAGCCGGAGATCTCGGCCCCTGGGGTGAACGTGCGCTCCACCACCCGTACCAGCGACACGTCGTACGGCAATATGTCCGGCACGTCGATGGCAGGCCCGCACGTAGTGGGCGTAGTGGCGCTGTTGTGGTCCGCGCAGCCTGGGTTGGCGCGCATGATCACCGAAACCAAGCAGATCCTACAGAACACGGCCAACCCCAACGTGATCGTATCTAACGGCGTGTTGTGCGGCGGAACCCCGATCCCGAACAACCATTTCGGCTATGGCAGGATAGATGCTCTGGCCGCCGTCAACGCTGCCGGCAGTTCCACACCCACCGCCACCCCCACGGGCGTCCTCGCCACCGGCACTCCCACCAGGACCAATACCCCAGTGCCCACCAATACACCTACTGCCACGCGCACCAACACGGCTCTGCCTACCAACACACGCACTTCAACGAACACACCCATGCCCACGAACACCTCTACCTCGACCAACACCCCCTACCGCCATCTCATACGGCCACTCGCACTAACACCGCCACTAACACGCCCCCCACTACCCCGTCGCCTCCCACCTCCACCGGTACCCCCACCGGAGGCACTCGTACCTTCACACCTACCAGCATAGTGACCAATACCCCCACTAACACGAGCACGTCCACGAACACCTCCACCAACACCGCCGTGCCCCCAACCGGCACTCCACAACCTTCCAATACCGCCACATCCACCCGCACCAGTACCTCTATGCCTTCCGTCACTATCTGCGCCTGCCCCACTTTCACTCCCACGCCGCTCCCATCACCGGCCACCAACACGCCTGAGCCAACCGCTACTGTGTGCGTCATGCAATTCACCGATGTGCCGCTCGATCACACCTTCTACGCCTACATCCACTGCCTCGCCTGTAGGGGCATCATCAACGGCTACTCCTCAGGCTGCGAGATAGGCAACCCTTGCTTCAGGCCGGGTAACTTCGTTACTCGCGGTCAGCTAGCCAAGATCGTATCCAACTCGGCGGGCTTCTCTGACCCTGCTGGGCCGCAACAGTTCGAGGATGTGTTACCAAACTCCACCTTCTACGACTTCATCTGGAGGCTGGCTAGCAGAGGCATCATCTCCGGCTACCCATGTGGCGGGCCGGGCGAGCCATGCGCGCCACCCAATAACCTCCCATACTTCAGGCCCAACGCCAGCATCACCAGAGGCCAGATCTCCAAGATCGTCTCCGAGGCTGCCGGCTTCTCCGACCCGCCGGGAGCGCAGCAGTTCGAGGACGTATTGCCAGGCTCCACCTTCTACAACTTCATCTGGCGCTTGACCGACCGAGGCATCATGAACGGCTACCCATGTGGCGGCCCAGGTGAGCCATGCGTCCCACCCAACAACCTCCCATACTTCCGCACCAACAGTTTCGCCACCAGGGGCCAGACCTCCAAGATCGTAGCCAACACCTTCTTCCCCGACTGTCAGGCCATACGTTAAAAAACACCAGCGCAGCCTCAGCGCGAGTGCGGCATCCAGGCTACGCTGAGGCACTTAAGGGGCATTCTCGAAGTCGCCCACCGCCAGCATGCTCTGCTTGAGCGCCTTGGCTACCATCTCGGCCCGCGAGCTGACCTCTAGCTTGGTGAAGATGCGGCGCATGTAGGTGGCTACGGTCCAGGTGCTTATCTGCAATACAAAGGCAATCGTTTTGTTCGGCAGGCCGCGCGCTACCAGCCGCACCACCTCCCGTTCGCGAGGGCTTAGGCACGAGGGCTCTTCCGCGACGTGCCTGGACCAGCAGACCAGAGAGTAAATACGCCCGCCTATCTCCACCTGGAGAAGCTCTTGCGCCTGATCACTCCTCGTGGAGAGCAGGCGTAAGGTAGGGTTGCCCGAAGGTTGAGCGTCAAGGTACGCAGGCCTTGCGCCACCGCGCACGACCTCCACGATTTGTTGCAGAACTCTCTCCACCTGCAAGGCGTCTCCCCGATTGGTGACTTCATACGGGTGGTGGTCAAAGCTAATTAACGATGCATTCATCTGTGCCTTCTTTCATATATTTCTATTTCGGCCTGCTACCTTGCCCAACCAGTAGGATCATCTTGCCAGGATTGCGGGTCGGGTTGTGATTACCCATGAGCCTATTCTATGGGGTGGACCACATCCCTACATCAGACGAAAAGATTAATCTTGTGTGGGCGTTAAGCAATCGCACGCATAAGTGACATACACATAGAGGACTTTTCAGCGTATCCGCCCTCTGATACCATGAAAGGTCTAACACCCTGCTGTGCCACTTCCTTGATACCGTCGCTTCCGATCGCGAGTTGGCTCGGATAACACGCGTCGGCAGGGAACGCGACAGCAATTGGGTGGTTTGGGTTGAGACACTGAAGCAAGCGCTCGATGCGTGCTGGGAGCCTTTGCTCGACGCGGACGCACTATAGGTGACTGCCGGGAGGAGATAAAGATGGCTACCCTCGCGCCGGCCAAACTGGTATACATTCTCTACCAGCGGCCGGTGGAAAAGTTGCCGGATCGCTATCAAACTTGCTAAACTACATGCCCACCCCTCTCCTCAGGACGGCAGCAGCAACATGATCATCAGCGTAGCCCACCACGCGGGGGGCGTCGGCAAAACTACCACCACCCTCAATCTCGGCTACGCGCTTGCCGGGCGAGGTAAGCGTGTCCTCCTGGTGGACCTCGACCCCCAGGCCGACCTCTCTGAGCGCCTCCGTCTGACCCCCGATCAAAGCCAGCCCACCCTCGCCTCTATCCTCGGCACCGGCAGAGGAGACATCCAGCCCGTCCAATGCGAGTGGAACGCCGTGCGGGTCGACGTGGTCCCCAGCACCCTCGACATGGCGGGCACCGAGCTGGCCCTGGCCGCTGTGGTAAACGGGCGCGAGCGCCGCCTGGGACGCGTCCTGCGGCCCCTGGAAGCCCGCTACGACACCATCCTGATTGACTGCCCTCCATCCCTCTCCCTCCTCACCAGCAACGCCCTCTACGCCTCGGAGGGCGTGATCATCCCGGTGCAGGCCCAGGACAAAGCCTACCGCGCCATCCCCCTGGTGCTGGCTACCATCGACGACGTCGCCGAGTACAACAACGACCTCCCAAAGGTGATCGGCCTGGTAGTGACCCTCACCGGGCACACGCGCATAGAGGAAGAGGTGGCCGGGGCCGTCCGCGAAGACTACCCGCGCTGGGCGTTCAACACCTCCATCCCCCGCCTGATCGAATACGCCGAGGACAGCAGGTGGGGGATGCCCATAGGCGCGTACCGGCCGCATGGCAAGGGGGCCTCGGCCTATCGAGAGCTTGCAGCCGAGGTCCTGTCACGCATAAGCGCCTCTATGCCCGCCGATTCTCAACCCACCGGCAGCCTTCGGAGCGGAGCGAACAGCCATGACTAAGAAGCCCCCACCTCTCAGCAGACACGCCGTTACCGCCCCCACCGACGAACAGGGTGAGCGCATCACCGACGCACGCCGCCTCCCCATCGAGATGGTACGCCCCAACCCCTGGCAGCCGCGCCAGCACGCCGATCCTGCGCGCCTTGACGAACTGGCCGCCGACGTGGCCGCCCGAGGCATCCTTGAGCCGATCATTGTGCGCCCCATCCCGGAGGAAGACAGGGAGGGCCTGGCGCGGTTCGAGGTGGTGGCTGGCGAGCGGCGCTACCGCGCGGCGCTACGGGCCGGCCTCACATACGTGCCCGCCATTGTGCGCAAGGATATGTCGGAGGAAGAGGCGCGTGAAGCCTCCCTGGTCGAGAACCTCCTGAGGGAAGATCTCGACATTGAGGACGAAGCGCGCTTCCTCAAAGCTTTGTACGAGCAGAAAGGCTCGTTGCGGGCCGTGGGCGACGCGATCCACAAGAGCTACCAGTACGTCAACCGCCGTCTCAAGCTCCTCGAAAACCCCGCCGCCCTCTTAGCCTACCGCGAGGGTCTAATCAACCTGGACCACCTGATCGGCGGTCACCCGGACGACTCCGCGCACGGCGAGGACATAGCCCTTAGCGAGGAAAATGGTTCCACTAAAGAGGACACCGTTACGGAGCGTAACAAAAACAGCGATCCAGAATTGGAAGAGGTACGCTTCTACCGCACGCGCTCTTCTTTCAAGCCATTTCAGAAGCTGCAATTACATGTCCGCAGGCTCCACGCTGCCTCGATCACAAATCTCCCACCGGAAGACCGCCCCCGCCTCCGCCAGACCATCCACGATCTTATAGACGATCTAACCCGCCTCGAAGAAGCCCTTGCTGCCGAACCGCCCTCATCCCCTCCAAACGACATACAACTTGACGCCTACCCCAACGGCACTCCAGGCTGGTCAGTACGGCGTGATACGTAATAGGTAGGTATTGCTTACTGCGGATCTGGTCACCATCTATCGTCCACCGTCGTGACGTGTCACCGCCTGCTCGCCAGGTCGCGCAACACGCGGAAGAAGTACGCCATCCTGTTATTGATCGTGCCCAACCCCTGCTTCCCCTGATAAGCGCGCACCAGCTTCCTCGCCTGGAAGAGCAGGTCGGCGAAAGCGGTCTCGTCCATGTCCGCCTCGCGATAAAGCCTCAGCGCCTGGCTGACGTTCGATACAGTGTGCCCCTGGTCTCCCAGTTCGTCTGAAAAGTCGGTGACAATAGCCGCAATATAGGGTGAGAAGTATTCCTTGTTTATGCTATTCTCCCGTTGAATTCCCTGCTTATTTTCTATGAGAGAGGGCTGATTCGAATCAATTCTCTTTTGCTCTTCTTCTGTTTGGTATGCTTCTATCTTGTGTAAGCCTTGTGCCCGCCTCCCCCGTAAGCCCTTTGACTGGCTCGTGACAGGGGTGAGCCTTACCGGCTCGGTCAGCCGCGCGCCCGCCTCCCTGGTAAGCCTGTTGACCGACTCCCCGGTAACCTCAGTGACCTCTACCCATGTATGCCCATTATCCGCCATCCTAGTATGCTCTTTGACCGGCTCCCTGGTAAGCTGGTTGACCGCCTGGTGGTTGGTACTTGTTTGTGCCCGCTTCTGCGCGCCTGCACGCCCCTGCCTGGCAGGTCTGCCTCTTATCTTCTTGCCTGTTTGTATGCCGGCATCCTGTGCGTCTTGTCCCTGCTTCACCGCTTCAGGTGAAGCGTCCAGGCCGGCGTGGTCACCCTGCAACCGCCTGCGAAGTGCGTCGAAGAGCGGGCCGAAGTCGTACCCGTTGGAATCTTGCCCCCCATCTTCCTTCACGCGCCGCACCAGCCTTAGCCAACCGTTTGCTACCAGGCTGTTCTTAATCTCGTGCAGTTGCATCTTGCTGTAACCGGTCCGCGCAGCCATCTTGAGCAGGCTGGGGTACGGGTAAGGCGGTGACCAGGGTACAGACAGGATGTAGAGGGTGAACCACACCTGCTGGGGAGTGAGCTTGAGGTCGCCTTCGAAGCTGAAGAGCGCTTGCGGCACCGCGGCCACCCCACGGCTCACGATCACAGAGCCGAAGCGGGCTACGAAGCTGTGGTCTGGCGCTTCCTCGTGCGCCCCGCGTACAATCGCCAGGCCGCTATCCTCTGGCTCGTCCCTTTCGTCGGCGCGTATATCGTTGCGTAGTGGTGGCTCGCCGGCGATCAGCCTCTCGATCTCCTCGAAGAGCGGGCCGAAATCGTAATAATTGGAGTCCTGCCTGCCGCTCTCTTCGTAGCGCGGGTAAACGTGCAGAAATCCCACTTCGCACAGCCGCTGCTTGTACCGTCGCAGCCTGCGCTCCGGGATGCCGGTCTCGCGCTCCATGCGGCTCAGGTTGGGGTGCGGCAGTTCCTCGGTCCATTTGTGTGCCAGCACCGCCGAAATAAACCACGCTTCCTGGGCGGTAAGACCTAGCGTTCCTTGATAGTGGAACAGCGCGGATGGGACGGTGGCTATCCCGTGCGATACAATCAACTGCCCGAAGCGTGCGAGGAAGCTCGAGCCCGGCCTGGGCGGTCGGCCCGCGCGTGGCATCCTGCCTTCCCTAGTCTCAGCGCGACCACCCGGCGCTGCCGAGGTTAGGGCTTGGCTTTCGTCGCCTGTGTATCCGGTTCTGATTTTCCTCGATTCCGGCATGAAAAATGCACCCCCAAAGGTCTTGACAGGTGGAGGTGCACTGTGCTATCATCAGGTTACCAACCTAATAGCTTGCGTGCCTTCCCGCCAAGAGGGCCGTAGCACCCGAGATTTTCAAGACCTGACTGCGCCAACAGCCAGGTTTTTTGTTGTTCTCAGGCGATTATTTCGCTGATGTGACGCTCTAGTGAGCCTTTCTTCTCTCTATTCCTGTCCTCATCATTCACCATCATCGGTCCAGGACTTACACTATGTTACTTCGCGGTATGCATCGTGGGTGCCACCCCACAATGCCACCGGCCGCGACGACCCTGCCACAGGTCGCCAGGCTTGTTCGCGCTTTTGGGCATAGTGCATAGCTACCGTCCATCGTCATCAAGCAGACTTACTCTGCGCCTGTATATAAAGCTGTATCTCATCGGGACGCAGGTTAGGCGCGCTGGACACCAGGCAGGCCGAGGTCCACATGGAGGGGAGGCGCTTCAGATCCTCGAATTCGTCGCGGAGGGCTGCGCTCCCGTTCTTCAGGCGGTATACTATCTGCGTAGGAGCGAGGTTGGGGGTAGCCACCACGTACATATGCACGAAGTCAGGCTCGATCCTCAACCTGAGTATGTCTATGCCTAGCTCGCGGGCCGTATCATGCAAGAGCGTCCCCAACCGGTCGGCGACAGGGCCGCGCAGCACGTCACGACGCCTGCGCGTGCTCCACACGAGGTGGTACCTGAGCATCGCTACCGTACTGTTGGCAACCTTGTAGTGTTTATCGCTCGTAAGCATAGACGTTCTACTCCTCATGCTAGACAGCCTTTCCCACCTTATAGACAGACTCTAGCACAGCCGTGCTGTATATGCAATACGGTTTTACACATCCTATGGCGTGTAGTCACGCACACCGGTGCCCATGTTGTCATACTCTAACATCATCTCCCTATTCCTGGAGCGCAATATACTCATGTCTCAGCACCTGGTGGTGGGAAGCGTGCGCATCTCTGACGCCTCGTACCGAAACACCAACTTTCGTGTTGAGTGTGACCCTGGACCCTCCTATCTGGTCAAGCAGGGTGTAGGCGCGGACAAAGCTGCCACTGTCGCGCATGAAGCGGCCGTATACGGAGCACTACAGGCAGGTGGGGATGCGCTGGGCATTGCACGCTATCTACCGCTTTTCTACGGCTACGAGCGGGAGCCCAACACCCTCATACTCGAGTTGTTGGCCGATGCCGAAACCCTGGCCGAGCGTCACGTTCGCACCGGCAAGTTCTCGGTCGCCCTGGCTCGGCAGATGGGGAGAGCGCTCGCGATCCTCCACTCCACCCAGCCCCAGGATAATCCTCAACTATATAGCGTGCTTGGGCGTTCGATCTATGCCGGCGCGCCCCACTGGATACTCTCGGTCCACCGCCCCCACCTGCGTGATTTTGGCCTTGCTTCCAATGCTAATATCCAGACCATCAAGATAGTCCAGCGCTTCCCGGAGTTCTGCGCCTTGCTCGATAGCCTGAAGGGGCAATGGATGGGAACTAGCGAAGGACTAGGGACGAAGGACGAAGGACCAGTCTCTATATCGCACACGCCCATCCATTGCGACATCAAGTGGAATAATGTGCTTGTTCATTCCCAGAAACATGGCAATGACAGCCCACCGACCACCGTTCACCGTTCACCGTCCGCCAAGTTGATCGACTGGGAGCTGGCCCGCGTGGGCGATCCTTGCTGGGATGTTGGCTCCTTCTTTGGCGAATACCTTACTTTCTGGCTCCTTTCTATACCTGTCACCGGCCAGGACCCTCCTGACCGCTTCCTCGACCTCGCGGGCTACCCTCTCGACAGAATGCGCCCGGCTATCCGCGCTTTCTGGGTTGCTTATACCAGGCACCGGAGACTCAGCGACCCCGGTCTGCTCGACGCATACCTCCTGCGCTCCGTTCGTTATGCCGCCGCGCGCCTGGTGCAAACCGCCTACGAGCAGGGCCAGCCATCGGCATTGCTGACCGGCAACATCGTCGTACTGCTCCAGCTGGCATTCAATATCCTCCAGCGCCCGGCAGAAGCCGCGCTTGCCTTGCTGGGTATCCCCCTCTCCGTTCGAGGGACCAGAGCCAAGTATAATGCCAGCATTGCCAATCCCTAATCCCTAATCCCTAATCCCTAATCCCTAATCCCTAATCCCTAACCACTGACCACATGCCTGATTACCGCTCACAACTCTTCGATGTCATCAATGCGGTGCGTATTCACTCACCTACCACCTTCTCCTGGTTCGGCAAGCGCTCCCCTCGCCTGATGTCCCGGATCGAGCGCGAGATCACTCCCAGGACCGCCCGTAGCTTCCTACACTACACCCTTCAGTCGCGCCTGTACAGCCATTTCTACTGCCCCGGTGCAGCTATCCCTGCACGCGACGATGAGCCTGCGGGCAAGCCGAGCGGGTTGGCTCACTTTGTTGAGAGGCTGTCTGAAGCGAATTGCGGCCAGGGGTACTGGACCGGTGGCTGGGCAGAGGTGGCACAGCCAGGGCTGGGGCCGGGCCTCATCTCCGCCGGGCGTGCCGGCCTGCTTCTCCTGGTTGGCGATGGGGAGTATAAGCAAGATCCCGTAGGCCTCAGAAGCATATCGCCGAGCGAATCCGGTCTAATGCTACGATTCGGCAAAGACCTCCCTTCCATCTCGCCCGGCTTCTATATGGCCCTCGGCGACCTCGACCTGGATACTGTAGGCCATGTCCACGAAGCGGGAAGGTTAGTGCGCTTCTACTGGCACGTGACGCCTGAGGGCGCGGTAGCATTGATGCGCCTTTGCACCCACTCTCTTAATGAGGCTCAGGTACCTTTCAAGCTCAAGGTTCTAAACGACCCCCAATCCTACAGCCGTTCCGACGCCGCCGTCCTCTATACACGTCAGGCTCATTATCCACAGGTGGCGTCCCTGCTCGAGAATATCTATCCCCGCATACGCACCGAGCTACGCGAGGCCGTGCCTGCTCTCACCAAGCGGCTGGCACCCGGCCTGGGCCTGGCCGAAGACTCGGGCGACGGCGACAGCTTTGGCCTCAACAGGTGCGGCCTGATCGCTGAGGGTCTGATACGCGCTTATGAAGCCGGCTCCGATTCCCCCGGCATGCGCCTAGAAGCGATGGCCCATTGCGTCGCCGAAGCGGGCCTTTCCCTTGATCATCCTTACCTCTCCCCCAACTCCGCGGATATTTACACCTTCCATGCGGACGAAGGACGAAGGACGAAAGACGAAGGACAATCCTCACCACTTATCATGTCCGGCCACTCCACAATCTACAATCCGCACTTCGACATTGCAACTCAGTTGGTAGCTGACGCCGTGTGGTATGGGGGCATGTGCACCTGGCTTGGGACCGAGGTGCGTGGGGAGCTGAGGGGCCAAGAGGCAGGCGCGCGCCGGGAGGAGTGGGTCACGCTAGGTCCCGACCTCTATACGGGCACGGCAGGGGTCGGCCTCTTCCTGGCCGAATACGCCGCTCTCATGGGCGACTCTGCCGCGCGCAAGACGTCGTTGGGCGCTTTCCGGCATGCCTTCTCGAAAGCCGGCTCCATCCGGTCTGAGGGGTGGCTCGGTCTCTATACCGGTTGGCTGGGCATAGCTCTAGCGGCTGCGCGCGCGGGGCGGCTCTTGCATGAGGACGAATTGTCGCATATCGCTCTCGATCTTGTCAGGCGTTGCGCCTCCGAATATCACCCACGCCACGAGCACGACCTGCTGGCCGGTAGTGCGGGGGCGGTGGTAGGATGCCTGGCCCTCAAGTCGCTCACCCGTGAACGTTTCTTGCTTGATTATGCCGTTCGCCTGGGCGAAGATCTACTGGCTTCTGCCCGCCTACATAAGCGGATCGGCGCGCTCTCCTGGCCCGCCATAAGCGGCAGGACCGTTGCGCCACTCACCGGTTTTTCGCATGGGACTGCAGGTATCGGCTACGCTCTGCTCGAGCTGTGGCACGCCACCGGCGATTCGCGCTTCCGCGAGGCTGGCCAGGGCGCTTTCCGGTACGAGGAGTCGTGGTTCAACCCCCTGGCCGGCAACTGGCCCGACTTCCGCGAAACCGGACCTACGCGCGGAAAGAATGCGGGGCGTGATGCTCTCGCCTACGTGGCATACTGGTGTCACGGTGCGCCTGGCATAGCTCTCTCGCGCCTCCGCGCCT
>JBAURA010000554.1:0-8206 GCA_049580985.1 Chloroflexia bacterium | reverse complement strand
GCCCCACCCTCGTCGTATTCCAGGCTGGGGTGTCTGCCTCCGATACCCACCTGGAACGCCTGGTGGCCGAAGCCCAGAACGCCGCCACCCTCGACCTCCTGCTGACTGCCGCTCAAACCAACGCATTCCATAGCGCCATCCTCGTCACCGAAGACCCCACCTTAGCCACCTCCGCCTCCAACCTCCCCCTCTCCAATCTACCACTCCATATCCAGCCCGCCACCGAATACGCAATACGCAATACGCAATACGCCCTAACCCCCTTTCACTTCGGCCAAAACCTCCTCCGTATCTGCCAGGAACACCGCCTGGAGCGCGTGGTCTACGTAGGAGGCGGCGCGATGCCCCTCGCCACACCCCACGCGCTGGCCGACCTCGTGCTATCGGTGAGTGGCGCGGGCGAATCTGTCATCTCCAACAACCTCTTCTCCGCCGACCTGGTAGCCTTCTACCCCGCCTCCGCCCTCGAACGCATCGACATGCCGGCAAGCGACAACGACCTTGCGTGGCTGCTCCACTACCGCGCCGGCCTGCCCCACGCCGCCACCGTCAAGAGCCTCGCCACCCACTTCGACCTCGACACCCCCACCGACCTGGCAACCCTCCGGCACTCCACCTTGAGCGCCCCCCTTGACCGCGCTCTTAGCCCCCACATGGCCGCCTTTCTAAAGCGCGTGCCCCTCGAATTGCCCGCCCTGGAGGCGAACGTAGAGCGAGCATACAAGGTCATGGCGACCCGCCGCGCTCAGGTCTTCCTTGCGGGCCGCGTCAGCAGTTGGACGTGGCGGCGCATGGAAATCAACCTCCCGTGCCAGACACGCATCCTCTCCGAAGAGCGTGGCATGCGCGCCTCTGGCCGCGAGTCGAGCGGCGCGGCCCGCTCCCTCCTCGGCCTCTACACCGACCTGGCGGGCATAAGCGGCCTCATCAGCGCCCTCGAAGCCACCTCCGATGCCGCCTTCCTCGACACCCGCGTTCTGTTCGCCCACATGGGCCTGAAGCCCGCGCGCCCGGACCGCTTCGCCTCCGACGCTCTCCTCCCATCCGAAATCGCGGACCCCTGGCTCCGCGAGCTGACCGAAGCCGCCTCAAACGCCAGCATCCCCATAGTGCTGGGCGGCCATTCCCTCATCGCGGGCGGTATGTGGGCGCTGTCCGAGCAGGTGAGAGGTTCGGCCTCGTCCGCGGCAAGCTAACACTCATTCCGGCCGGCCGCTACTCCCCAACCAATAGTGAAAGCGGCTCCCATTCCGAGTAGCCGCTTTCGTATCCAGGCTGATTATTACTTCTTATCGCCTTTCTTATCTTTCTTTTTATCGCCTTTCTTGTCCTTCTTCTTGCCGCCCATGCATATCACCTCCTTCGCCACCATCTCACGGCGCACATATAACTGCCGCTAGATCAGTTTACTCTATCGTGACCACCCGCGACACCCTCGCCCTATCGAGCGTATAATAGTGCAAGGAGGACATATGGGTAAAGGCTGGATAGTGGGCGCGGTGCTCCTGCTCGCGTGGGTCGTCGTCTCGATGTACTTCATCGTGTCGGGCGCGCCCGTCAACCTGCCGCCTGCGGTGCAGGCTTACCTGCCCCACTTCGTTGTCGTGCTGGCGGCGGGCCTCGTCTTCTTCCGCTTCCGCAAGCTCACCGGCGATGGCGCGCTCGACCAGGCTAACCTGCTGGCCGTGGCCTCCGGCATCTTCCTCCTCGTCCTCGCCGGATTCGCGCTCGTCACCTGGGGCAACGACAGCACTCAAGGTCGAAACTGGCTCCTGGCGGCGGTAGCCTGGTCTCCAATTGCCATCTTCCTCATCATCCGCTACCGCAACCTCCTGAAATCGCGCTGATCTCTAGACTGCGCTGCGTACTCTCTCGAACCGAGCCAGAATAACGCGCTCCAGGTCTGCCGGGTAAGTAATTCCATGTTTTGCCGCTAAAGGCGGCGCGATCTGCCGGTAATATTCAACGAGCATCTGCGCTGCCTGGAGCATCGCCTCAGCTTCCAGCGAGACGCACGTCGGCACGAGCGGGCGCAGTTCCTCTTCCGGCACATACTGCTCCACACTTGAGTAAGAGCTATGCTCGGTAGCAAAATCGTGCTTCAAGCGCGCCAGCTTCAGGCACTTCATCCGCATCTCATCCAGCGAGCCATAGGCCGTCCACATCTGTTTGCGCCCGATGCCCGCGATAAAGTGCGACAGGTGCTCCCAAAACCAGTAGATCGCATGTTGCAGCGTCCGAAATTGGTCGGCCTGTGCCGGTTGATACAGCGCGAAAGTCTTCCCTTCCAGCAACCCCTTCTTGTCCACCAGCACCTTATGCGGGCCTCCGTGTATATGGTCGAAGCCGCTCTCCCGCGCAATACTTAGCTCACCCTCCACCCCGTCGGCGAAAGTGAATAGCACCATGTCGAAGCCGAAGTCGTTGAAGTCCTCCACAAGGACCGGCTCCCCAAGCTGCCGCACGAAAGCCTGCCGCTCGGCAAAGAACTCTTCATAGCCATCGTCCGTAGTGATCAGGTAGATATCGAGGTCCGACCACTCGTCCGCCTTGCCGCGAGCGAAAGAGCCGCCCAGGAATGCCGCCACAATGCGTCCATCCTGCTCGCATACCGCCTGGAAACGCTGAAGCGTGGCCTGCTGCTCATTAGAACCACCTGTCATCTCATCTATCCTCTTTTCTACTCAGAGCGCATTTCAAACCTCGGTGCATACAACAAGCTGCGCACGCTGAGAAAAGCCTTAGCAACCCGCAAACTACAGCAACTACTCGACCGCTACCTCCTTATGGCAATGCCCACGATATAGAGAATGAGATAGAGGAGTACGAGTATACCGACAATCGTAACTAAAGACCAAAAGAAAGGCGGGAACCAGGGCCATTTCCACACCGCTGGCCGCATCGCGGCGAACCCAGCAAGTACGAGCATCGGTACAAGCGCCCCGAGCAAAATCCGTTCAACGTAGGCCCGCCACTTCATATTTTACCCACCCCTACCTGCAAGGCTCCGAATACCGCAAAATCACCGGCAGGTTATTCCCCAGCTGGTCCGCTATCGACGCCCCCGCCGCCCACAACTCGCCTCCCGCACCCGGCACCGCCTCGACAGCCCACAGCGTATCCGAATAGTCCCCCAGGCTAGGCGCGGGAGCCTGCTTCCACCCCATCCCATCCCACTTCATTGCCAGCGCGCGGTCCTTCCCACCATCGCTGTACGACCCCACCGCCCACACCTCGCTCGGCGACACAGCCGCCACCGCGTTCAGCACGTTGTTCCCTTTGCCGTCGCCCGGATTTGGTGTGACAACCCGCTTCCACTCCACCCCATCCCAATGCAGCGCCAGCGTCTGCGGCCCAAAATTGCCCACCGCCCACACATCAGTCGCCGACACCGCCGACATGCCCCAGATCGCCCCGTCGCTGCCTGCCTCCACTCTGCTCCAAGTCGTACCATCCCAATGCGCCAGCAACGGCTTCAGCACCGTGCCCGACATATCCGAGTATGATCCCGCCGCCCACACATCGTCCGGCGCGATGGCAGCCACCGCGCTCAGCGTAGCGTTCTGCTCCTCGATCCCCGTTTCAACCGTGCGCCATTCCACCCCATCCCACCGCATCACGAGCGCCCGCGCCCCAGCCGTCCGATTCCCCAACGACTCCTCCCCCACCGCCCACACCTCCATCGTCCATCGTCCATCGTCCATCGTCGTCCCAGCCACCGCGTTCAAGCTACTGATCTTGAGCTTGCTGGGCGTCGGCACGATTCGCCACTCCCGCCCGTCCCAATGGAGCGCAAGCGTCCGCCACAGGTCCGTACCCTGGTGGCTCGCCCCCACGATCCATATATCCTCCGGCGAAATAGCCGACATGCCATACAGATGATTGCTGAAATCGGGCACGCTGGGGCTAGCCTTCTCCACCCACTTCTCCCCATCCCAATGCTCCACAAGCGTCAGCGCGAATTCCTCCCCGCCATAAATGCCCGCCGCCCACACATCCTCCCTAGAAAGCGCAGCCAGCGCATGCAACTCGTTGTACGTCTGGCTGGCCGAGGCGGCAGGCACCGCGCGCCACGCAAACCCGCATGCGGGCGCTCCCTTCTCCCCAAACAGATTCGCTAGCGGCCCCACCCGCCCGAACGCAGAAATGCTTGCCAGCCCAACGGCCAGCAAGCACCCAATTATTACAATCCCTATTGTTCGCCTCTGCATAAATTGATCCCGCTATATTCTACCCTATCAAGGATCGCACCGGCGCAAGGAGATAACTCTTGACACACTGCTCCTGAATACTTCCAATACTTCCCCAACGAAAATGTGCCCGAATGGAGGACCAGGTTGCTATTGTCATTCTCGATGGGCCACACTGCAAGTCGTGTATCAAATAGCCACCCAACTAGGAGGTTGTCATTCTGAGCGAAGCGAAGAATCCGGTGGGCCTAGATTCGGTTAGTGACCATAGATAATGCCTGACCCATACAGGCTCTTGCCCGACCGGATTCTTCGCTTCGCTCAGAATGACAAAGGATATTGGGTCGGCTTGCTTGCCCAGAAGCGTCTTTTGCCTTCCCATCTATGAGATAACTGTCAATCCCGTAGCCAGAAGTGGCTCGCGCTCTGTTGCCACCCTTTCAACCAGCCTGACCGCATGCTCCATACCGGGCAGAGCATGTATCTCCGCTTGAAGCCGCCTGACGTTCTGCCTGTAAACCGGATCGCCAAGCGCCTCCTTGACCGCCGCGCGGATGCCCTCAGGAGTTAGTTGCTCCAGTTGTACCATTGGCCCCAATCGCAGCCCTTGCGCGACATGGGCATTGAAGAATTGGTCCGCGATCAGCGGCACCACAACTATAGGTATTCCGATGTCCAGCGCTTGCAGGAGGCTGTTACTGCCCCCGTGCATCACCATAAGCTCGCACCGGCGCAGCAGCAAGCTTTGTGGTATGTACCGCTCGATATGCACGTTGGCAGGCTGAGGGCCGAATTCCGCCGGGTCCTTGTCTCGTCCCAGCGTGACAATCAGGTTGATTTTCGCGTCGCGCAGCCCGGCGATGATAGTTTGCATCACGCGCGGGTACAGGTCCGGCTCAGTATTCACTTCCGTACCCAGCGTGACGTATACCGTCGGTTGCGCGGGCAACTCCCCTACCCAATCTGGTAGGCTTTCATTACCCGCGTTATCGAAGAATTCCGGGCGCACATGGTGAGTGGTGGCCGGTATGCCTCCCGGCACCCACCTCCCACCGACCTCCTGTGTGCTAAACCCCGAGGGCGAATATGAAAGGTGCAGATAACGATTGAGCGCTTTAAGGTCAGGGTCAGGCGCTAGCCCCCACTTCCGGCGGATCGGGTCTAGCTGCTCTGCTGCTCCCTGCTCGAATATCGACATGCCTTTCAATGCGGCTGCGAACGCTACCGTCGCGTGCGGCAAACCCAGGTGCTCTGCCGCGATCACGGCTCCATACTCACCCGCTTCCCTGATGAACATATCCGCCTGCCAACTTCGCCCGATTTCCACCAGGTCCGGCGTCCTCAGCCGTGGAGCTATGCCGCAGAAGAGCTTGGGATAGGCGAACAACTCAGTTTCAAGGCCCGTCGGCATCATCCGCAATAGTGCCTTGAGCTGCTGATACTCTGGATCCTGCTTCGGGTCAGCGCCTATCGGGAAGAAGGTAAATCCAGCCGCTTCCACCCGCGTCCCTAGCGAAGGCCGCGCCGCGAAGGCCACGTCGTGTCCTGCTTCCTTGAGCGCCCGCGCCAGGGGCACCAGCGGGTGAAAGTGACCGTAGCCTTCTATGGTGCTGAACAGGAACCGTCGCGACGGATGTCCATTCACCCGCTTTTCCATATCCGCGCCTTTCTTTTTCAGAACACGATCAACTCATAGAAATTATACCCGCACGTATCATGCTCTAGCTCTTTAGTCTTTTAGATATAGCGCGCATCCCTGCGCAAATTACTCATTACCAATCAATACAAGCGCTAGTATGAACGCCGGACTCTACTTGAGAAATACACCCCTGGACCCTTGCAAATCAGAACTTTCGTGCGATATAATGGGAGTAGAAACCACAAGATGTTGTGGAAAAGTAATCCACCAAACCCCCTTCCAACTAAATGTTGTGGAAAAACCCCTTGACTCAGTACATATTGTGGCATAATAATGTCGGTACAACATCTTGGGTGAGGTCAATGCAATACACAAGATATAGTAGTTACTGGAAAGCCCAGGGTGCAACACAATGAAGTGTCCTTATTGCCACTACGAAGACACGCAAGTAACCGACAGCCGCCTTGCCGAGGATGGCTCGGCGGTCAAGCGTCGCAGGCAGTGCAAGCACTGTAGTCGCCGCTTCACCACCTACGAGCGCATTGAGCGGATCGGTCTCACCGTGGTCAAAAAGGACGGCAAGCGCGAGGAATACAATCGCGACAAGCTGCATCGCAGCATTTTTGTTGCCAGCGCCAAACGTCCCATCAGGACCGAGCTTCTCGAGGAAGCGGTCAATGAGATCGAGGCGCGGCTCTTCAAGATGGGCCTTTCCGAAGTGCCCAGCGACACCATAGGCGAGTTTGTCATGCAAAAGCTCAGAGAGTTGGACGAAGTCGCCTACATCCGTTTCGCTTCCGTCTACCGCAACTTCGCAGACCTCGAGGAGATGCGAGAAGCGATGGAAGGCATGCCAAGCCTCCAACCGGAAGACGAAGCGACGGCTAGAAACGGCGGTAAGACAGCAAATGGAGGTTAGTTGTCAGTTGGCGGTTGTCAGTTGTCAGTTTTGAGCGGTCTTACTGACAACTGACAACCGCTAACTGACAACTCATAGGAGGCACAGGTGCATATTCCACGACACTACACGACATCCGAGGACGCATTCGACGGGCTGAACTTCGTCCCACGCACGTCCAAGATCATCAACCCGGACGGCAAAGCGGTCTTCCTGGCCGAGAACGTCCAGATCCCCGACACCTGGGACCAGGTCGCGCTCGACATCCTCGCCCAGAAGTACTTCAGGCGGGCGGGTGTGCCCAGGCACCTGAAGAAGGTCAAAGAGAAGGGCGTGCCCGAGTGGCTCTGGCGCTCCGTCCCAGACGAAGCTGCCCTCTCCGCGCTCCCCGAGAACGAGCGCTACGGAGGCGAGACCGACTCGCGCCAGGTGTTCCACCGACTCGCGGGCTGCTGGACCTACTGGGGTTGGAAAGGTGGCTACTTCTCCTCCGAGAAGGACGCCCGCAACTACTACGACGAGATGCGCTATATGCTCGCCACCCAGCGCGCCGCGCCCAACTCTCCGCAGTGGTTCAACACCGGCCTCCACTGGGCCTACGGCATCGAAGGCCCCGCCCAGGGCCACCATTACGTGGACGACGCCACCGGCAAGCTAGAGAAATCGACTAGCGCATATGAGAGACCTCAGCCTCACGCGTGTTTCATCCAATCCGTGAACGACGACCTGGTCAATGAGGGCGGCATCATGGACCTGTGGGTGCGCGAGGCCCGTATCTTCAAGTACGGCTCCGGCACAGGCTCCAACTTCTCTAACGTGCGCGGCGAGAACGAATCCCTCTCCGGCGGCGGCAAGTCGTCGGGCCTCCTCTCCTTCCTCAAGATCGGCGACCGCGCAGCCGGGGCCATCAAGTCGGGCGGCACTACCCGCCGAGCCGCCAAGATGGTGATCGTCGACGTCGACCACCCCGACATCGAGAAGTTCATCGACTGGAAAGTGGTCGAGGAGCAGAAGGTGGCCGCCATCGTCGCGGGCTCCATCATGTGCCGCAAGCACCTCAACTCCGTGATGCAAGCCTGGCACGCCTGGCAGGACGCCCCCGACGCCGACAAGACCGCCGCCGAGAAAGCCTACAAGAAGGCGATCAAGGAAGCCCGCGCCTCCGGCGTGCCCGACGGCCTGATCGCTCGCGGCCTGGCCCTCGCCGAGCAGGGCGACAAGACCTTCGACTTCCCCATCTACGACACCGACTGGGAAGGCGAGGCCTACTTCACCGTCTCCGGCCAGAACTCTAACAACTCCATCCGCATGTCCAACGAGTTCATCGACGCCGTCCAGAAGGGCAAGGACTGGCACCTCACCCGCCGCGTAGATAAGAAGGTTGCCAAGACCGTCGCCGCCCGCGACCTGTGGGCGCGCATAGGCCGCGCGGCCTGGGCCAGCGCCGACCCCGGCGTGCAGTACGACACCACCATCAAC
>JBAURA010000553.1:0-1894 GCA_049580985.1 Chloroflexia bacterium | reverse complement strand
CAGTCCGCCCTATCCTGGTGGTTGTCCACAAAATTCATCTAATATTGAAACGAGGAATTTATGCCCAGGTTGCGGCAGGCTACGGGATAACAATCGATAGCAGCCCATCCAGGTCGAACCCGCGCATATGGACCATCTCATGTGTCGTCGGCTGTGGCGTCACGGGCACCTCACCGTCCGGCATGGCGAGGTCGAAGCCAGTATTATCGCGCACCTCGTCCAATGTCACGCCCATATGGACGCTCACGAGTCGCATCTCGCCCTCACCGGTAAAATCCATAACGGCAAGAGGCGTCACGACAAGCTCCGGTCCCTTTCGGAGTGCCGTAGTTGTAGCCTCCGAGTGCCAACCCGCCAGGCTGATGAAATCTACCTGGGGCACGAATACACGCCTGCTGTGGGCCGTAGTGTAGAGGATCGTGCGCCGGGCGCGACTCGCCCAGGGTATGCCCGCCGACCCTGGACCGCGCAACGTGGGTCTGCTATGCTCGCCCACGCCCACCAGGTTGCAGTTTCCCATGCGATCGATCTGGATGCCTCCCGCGAAGAATACGTCGGCGTGACCGCCCATCACCATCATCAATACTTCGTCGAATGGGAGCACGGCCTCGGCCACCAGGTTGGCGTAATCGCCGGATGATGGAGCGAGTGGGTCGAGCAACGGGTTGACCCCACCGCTCGCGCCCGCCACCACCGCCAGGTTCGGCGCGTGCGTCAACTGGGCCAGCCGTGCGCCCGCCATTGGGATAAGGGGATTCGCGCCGATGAAGAGGGTCTCGCCATCGCGGAGCGCACGGGCTATGACGGCGGCCATGATATGCCCCCGCGCGATCCCGTCGCCTACCCCCTCTCCTGGCTTGTTGAAGAAGACAAGGGGATCGGAACCCGCGCGCAGCTTGGCTCGATAGTCGTCGCTCATCCCAGCGCACCCCAGTCCTGGTTCTGCACGCGCCGCATGTACTCCTCCTGGTCCTCCGGCCCGAATACGAAGCGCTGCATGTAGTCGGTGAAGCCTTCTTCTGTGGAGGCAGCTTCTATGTAAAGGCGGAGGTGAACATCATCGTAGTTATAGTACCTGTGCGATGAACAGGGGTGGCAACCAAACGTGACCGGCACCACGGCTGAGACACGCATGGAGGGCACCCCCGTCTGCAATGGGTAGCGGAGCACCTGGTCGTTGCTCACAAGCCCCTCGACCTGCATCAGCACGGTATCGGCGGCGAGGGCCAGCAGGTGATCTGAAAAAACACTGCCCTTGAGGATGCCGTTCCCGTACTCGTCTGCCTGCTGGCAGTGTATCAGGGCGACCGAGGGTCTGATCGCCTCCACAGCCAGATAGAGATTGCCAGTGAAAGGGTCAGTTACCTGCCTATAGAAGGATGGCGAAGCGGCGGGCAAGCCTGTATCTTCCAGGCCCATGGGGAGAGGCGCGAAGGGCTGTCCCGCCATACCTGCTTGCAACCCTAACAGCATACTGCCAGGATCGGCCTCCACAAACTCCATTGAGCTACCGTGCTCGACGAGCCGCCGGAAGACGGGCGCCAGTCCCAGGTGCTCGAACCCGATATAGCCGACGATCACGCGCCCTACCAGCCCCGCGCCCATCAGCAGCTCCGCCGCCAGCGACGACGAAGGGGCTGCGTAGAACGTCTCGAAGCGCTTGCCCTGGCGGATGCACTCGCGGACCAACGACATCGGCACGTTGTGCATGTGCATCCCGCCTACCCATAGCGATTGGGAGCGGTCGGGGATGTATGTCGCGACAGCCTCTTCAATCTCTGTGACTTTCGAGGTGCGAGTTGTGTTGGCCTTTGTAGTGTCTTGCATGAATCAACTCAAGAATAGAAGGCGTGCTGCGAGGATTACGGGTGTAGGGGCGGACCCACGTGTCCGC
>JBAURA010000552.1:0-13026 GCA_049580985.1 Chloroflexia bacterium | reverse complement strand
GGGATCAACATCAGGCGGGCGCTGGTGGTGGGCGCGGGAGTGGCGGGCCAACGCATCATGAAGGATATAGTGGAGCGCCCCGAATTGGGTTATAAGCTGTCCGGGTACGTCGCTGACCAGGCCGATGCCCCCGCCAGGGAGTGGCGCATCCCCATCAGGCCGCGCAACGGTGAGCTACGGAAGCTCGGCGGCGTCAAGGATGTGCGCCGCATCCTTGAGAACCAGGCGCTGCACGAAGTGATCGTGGCCCTGCCCGCCACCCACCACTCGCAGATCCTGGCGATCATCGAGAGCTGCCGCGAGTACGGCGTGGACTTCAAACTGGTGCCCGACCTATTCGAGATGCGCTTCAACGAGGTGCGGATCGACGCGCTCAACGGCGTGCCCCTGATCGGGGTGAAAGACGTCGCGCTGCGCGGATTCAACCTGCTTTTGAAGCGGGCGATGGACCTGACGCTCGCGCTGGTGGGCCTGCTGATAGCCATCATACCTATGTTGGTGATAGCGGCGCTGGTGAAGCTGACTTCTCCCGGCCCGGTGCTGTTCAAACAACTACGCGTGGGCAAGGGCGGTAACCTCTTCATGTGCTACAAGTTCCGCTCGATGTACGCCGACGCCGAGGACCGTAAGGCCGCGCTGCTCAACCAGAACGAGGTGAGCGGGCCAATGTTCAAGATCAAGAACGACCCGCGCAGGACGCCTTTCGGCAAGTTCCTCAGGCGCAGCTCGCTCGACGAGCTACCCCAGCTACTCAACATCCTCAAAGGCGACATGAGCCTGGTAGGTCCCCGCCCTCCCACTCCCGACGAAGCCGACAAGTACGACGACTGGCACCGCAAGCGCCTCGACGTGACCCCCGGCCTGACGGGGTTGTGGCAGGTAAGTGGTCGCTCCGACCTCTCCTTCGAGGAGATGGTCAAGCTCGACCTCTATTACGCGGAGAACTGGTCGCCCGCGATGGATTTGCGGATTATTTTGAAGACGATACCGTCTTGGGTCAGGGGCGAGGGGGCTTATTAGGTTCGGTAGGGACGAGCGGAGTTATTTTCTGTTGACTTTACTCGCTGAGTTGGATAGCTTTTTCATCTAAGTAATACTCAGCCGAAGGATCTTGCCTAAATTAGCGCAGTTAGACCGTAAGCATATCCGACTTGGAATATAACTTCATGGATCAGATTACATTGCTGCGTTATGGACCTGCTAGCCACCTGAACAGAATGCGCCTTGATGGACTACAAATCCAGGATGAAATCGCTCGTGGTCAGGTAATGGCAGAACATGATTTCACCCTGAGGCATCTGTGCGATAGCATATTAACAGAGCAGGGGATACAGCAGAAATGGCCACGAAGCGACTGCATGTACTGCTCTACTCTACTTGAGGAGATAAATCGCTGCGATGATAAATACCCATGGATCGTTTTGACGATGAAGTGCCCCTCTTGTGGCTGGTGGTATTCTTGGAGGGCATATGATGAAGAAGTTTTCACCAGCATAAAGCTATATCCTTCAGTCTTACTAATGATGCATTCTGTTAATGATAAGCAACTTCCTCTTATGTTACTGTTTCAGGAGCTGAACAGAAGACAAGACCTTCTATATAAGGTAGCCCCAAGCGTCTTGGAAAAGGTAGTTGGAGAGATACTGCACCATGTATATGATTGTGATGTGCACCATGTAGGGCGTACGGGTGACGGCGGCATTGATCTGATACTTCTGCATTCTGATACACCTGTAGCGATTCAAGTGAAGCGGCGAGCTTCCATGGACTATATTGAGCAAATCGGTGTAATACGCGAATTTCTTGGGGCAATGGTGTTAAAGGGTTATCGTAGGGGCATATTCGTCAGTACGGCCAAGCGATACAGTCGCGGCGCTACTGAACTTATCGATGCTGCCCCATCATCTCTAGTGGTGGATCGTCTTGAACTATGGAACTTCGAGAAGCTTTTTGAGATGTACCGATTGACAGAGCTTGCCGTGGACTATGTGCCGTGGTTAGAGCTTGAGTGTTATGACGAATATAAGAGATATAGTTGGGCTCCGTTCTTGGACTGATTATGGCCCGGAATGAACTTCGACCCAACTGCCTTGTTACTCTCTAAACGGCACCACCGCCTCCCCGTACACACGTCGAACCGCGACCCGTGCAGTGGGCACTCGCTCACCCACCTACGCATATCCTCGTAGAAATTGCCTTCTGAGAGCGGCGTTTCGGCGTGCGGGCAGGTGTCACCGATGGCACAACATTGGCCTTCAACATTGATGTCGTTCGAGGAGATTGTCAAGCCCGACCTTTTATTACGCCGAGAACTGGTCGCCGCGCACTCAGTAGGTTAGAAACGGTCGTTTGTGAAGCTAGGAAAGGCAATTGCCAAAAACATTCCTTTTTGGTGCTTTGTTGCCAGCCGCGTTGGCAGGACGGTACCACGAGAGGGAGTCATTACAGAACCGGTCATGCAAATACAACCGGCGCGGAGTGTGGGACTCCGCGCCGGTTGTATTGATTTACCCCGGCCCAGAGGTCAGGGTGCGCACGGGATGCAGCTACTACGGCGTGCAGCCGGGCATTTTGAAGCTCGCGATCCGCGTCTGCCAGCCGGCGGGGCTGGACATCTGACCTGCGAGGGTGTAGTACTGGTTTACATACCAGAACGTACAGTCATCGGTGGGGTCGATGTTCATCGACGTGTAGTCTCCCCATCGAGAGTTGGTCGTTGTCTGCACGCCATCGCCGTTGATGATGGTGCCCTCACCCTGGGGCATTTGGCCCAGCGGGTCGCCCGCCAGCCGTCCGGTGTAGCGGATGCCGGGGTAGACAGTTGTCCCGTTCACCACGCTGTAGCCGAGGCCCATGTTGCCCTGCTTGTCCTGGGCGATGCTCCCCATCCAGCGATGCACCCCGTCGCCGGGAGCGTAGGTGCCCTGCTGGTAGAGCGAGTAGGTGCTTCCGGTGCGCCGTAGCTCGTACCATCGCACACCCGCGATAGCAGGCGACGCCTCGACCGATTGGTTAGTCACCATCGACTCGTAGCCACCGAAGTTGCGGTACGCGAGCCGCCAGGTGGGCCGCTGCCGGTAGGATAGGATGTCGAGGTACTGGGCCGGGTTCGTGATGCCGGGCTGAGGCAGGCAGTCACGGGCCGTCGGCGCGCAGGGGAAGATCGAGTCGAACGCGGCCACCGGTAGTTGGGCCGCCAGGGTGAGCGAGGCTATGGGAGTTGACCGCCACTTCACGCTCAGATCCCAGATGTTGAGGGCATCGAAGGTGGCCCCGTATCCCCCACCGTCGTCCTGCGTACCTACGAAAGGGGCGGCAGCGTCGTTCTTGGGCTTCTTATGGCCGTCGATGTCCGGTGGGAGCAGCCCGTCGCCTACCAATGGTAGCATGGCCGGGTCATTTCCGTCGATGAAGAATCGTACCATGCGGGCATCGGCTTGGCCGTTTACCATCTTGTTCTTTTCCAACGCAATAACGCCAATTCCATACTCTATGGTAGGCCCGAACTCACGTGTCGAGATCAGGTAGGAGTCGGTCCACACCCCATACTTCGGGTAGTCTGGGAAGTTGGGGCCGGTCGAGAACGCATAGCGGTAGTAAGCGCCGGTCGGGTCGCCGGTCTGCGAGATCGCGATGCAGTTCCAGTACTCCGGCCCCACGCTGGTGAACTGGCTCAATATCCAGCGGTCGACTAACTGATCGTACACCACAATCGGATCGCCCGCATTGTTGGCACAGTCGGTTACCGCGAATCCGGCCCACATGCTGCCCAAGGTCATGGGTCCGACCAGGAGGGTGCCGGTCTTGCTGTACACTGCGAAGACGAGGTTGATCATCTCGACATAGTGGTTCGGTCCGACATCGCCAACCGGATCTGGGGGATTAACTCGGCCACCTAAGAGGTTGAAGTTGTCCTGGTTAGAAAGCCCCTCGAAGTTCGCGAGCGGGCCGGGGATCATAGGAGAATCGTTCGACGCGGTAGCCTGAAGGGCTGCGTCGCCGGTGTAACCCTGATCCTTGACGACCGGCACGAGTTCACGTTCAGGCCGCACTTCTATTTCTGTAACTGCCTCTGTGAACGTCGAGGGAGCCTGTTGTGGCAGGTCGCGTAGCGCCGGGGATACATCGAACGCTACCGCTGAAGAGACGGTGGCCCCCGACCGGGCAACGGGTGCCTTTTGGGCGGCGCTCACAGATAGAGCCGCCATTATACTGACGAACAGAGTGGAGATCGCTACCAAGGTCATGATTAGCTGTTTCTTCATTGAATGCTACTCCTTGAGGTTCCTATCTTGTGGCACTTTCATTTACGAGAATTAGCATGGAGTTGGGTATAGGCATCACTCCTTTGCGTCGTACAGTCACAGTGACCAGGCTTTAGTACGTCAGCCTGCTGGGGCTGCATTCGGGTGTTGTGAACGATATTGTAGGGTATGAGCGCTAAGGTAGAGACGCTGGGTCAGCGGCATTTCTATACTGAGCAATCCCGTATAAAACCACACTAAAGGCCATGTGCAGCGGGCGAGCCAACCGATAGATGGCTGTATCGGAGCCAAGCAGAAACCACCGCCAGTCTAGCGCATCGTGGCTGCATCATCATAGCAGCCGCCTGTCCGGTTGTCAAGATAGGTTGTGCCGGGATTGACAAACAATAAAGACACAGATTTTCACCACCCCAGCTTTTTGAATTTTGGGTGTGCCTTATAATTAGTCCATGTCTACGCCGATCCTGGCCACTAAACTTTATAAGCCTCCACCTCGGCCTAAAGTTGTCCCTCGTCCCCGCCTGATCGAGCGGCTGAACGAGGGTCTGCACCGCAAGCTGACCCTCATCGCTGCGCCCGCCGGCTTCGGTAAAACCACGCTGGTGAGCGCATGGGTGGCCGGTTGCGACCGGCAGGTGGCCTGGCTGTCGCTCGACAAAGGGGATAGCGACCCTACACGCTTTCTGACCTACCTCGTGGCTGCTTTACGGACGATTGCGCCGAATATTGGAGAAGGGGTGTTGGGTGTGCTCCCTCCGGCTCCTTCGTCGTCACCTCAACCACCAACCGAAACGATTCTGACGGCTTTGCTCAATGAGATTACCACCATCCCGGACAATTTCGTCCTCGTCCTTGACGACTACCACGTTATTGATGCCGAGCCGGTTGACAATGCCCTCACCTTTCTGCTCGAGCACCTGCCACCACAGATGCACATGGTCATCGCCACCCGTGAGGATCCACAGCTACCCCTGGCACGGCTACGCGCCCGAGACCAGTTGACCGAGCTGCGCGTCACAGACTTGCGTTTTACCCCCTCCGAGGCGGCAGGATTTCTCAACCAGGCGATGGGTCTAAACCTTTCGGCAGAAGATATCGATGCACTGGAAACCCGCACCGAAGGCTGGATTGCCGGCCTGCAATTGGCCGCGATTTCCTTGCAGGGGCATAAAGACGCCACCAGCTTCGTCAGATCTTTCACCGGCAGCCACCATTTTGTGATGGACTACCTGGTTGAAGAAGTCCTGCAACAACAGTCCGAAAGCGTTCAGGCTTTCTTGCTGCGCACCTCTATCCTCGACCGCTTGTGCGGCCCCCTTTGTGATGCCGTGCTGCTCGATGCGTCTGCTTCGGGGCAAGAAACCCTGGAATATCTCGAACGCGCCAACCTGTTTATCGTTCCGCTGGACAACGAGCGACGATGGTACCGCTATCACCATCTCTTCGCCGATTTGCTGCGGCAACGACTGCACGAGAGGACGAAAGACGATGAAAGACGCGCAGATTCTTCGTCCATAGCCGAATTGCGCATACGTGCCAGCCAGTGGCTTGAAGACAATGGCCTGGAGATAGAAGCTTTTTACCATGCGGCTGCCGCCAATGATATTGAGCGCGCCGAGCGTCTGATTGAAGGCAAGGGCACTCCCCTGCATCTCCGTGGCCTGGTGAGTGCCATACTGGACTGGCTGGGGTCGCTGCCCAGGTCGGTGATGGATGCCAGGCCCTCGTTGTGGGTGAAGTATGGGTCGTTGATGCTGGTTGTTGGCCAGACGACCGGCGTAGAGGAGAAACTGGCTGCCGGTGAAGCCGCCTTGCAAAGGATCGAGCCGAACGACAGGACCCAACACCTTATAGGAAACATCGCTGCGGCCAGAGCTACTTTAGCTCTCACCAGGTACCAACCTGAAATCATGATTGCCCAGTCACGCCGCGCCCTGGAGTATCTGCCTCCCAGCAACCGGTCTTTGCGCGCTAACGCTCATTGGACGCTGGGGTATGCCTATTTCCTCCAGGGGGACCGTGTCGCGGCCCGCCAGGCCCTTATTGAAGCCATTTCCCTCAGCCAGCCGGCCGGGGATGTCTTCACTACCATCCTGGCGACCATCGGGCTTGGCAACGCACAAGAAGTAGATAACGAACTCTACCAGGCGGCTGAAACCTACCGGCGCGTTCTGCAATGGGCAGGTGATCAGCCGCTCCAAATTATCTACGAAGCGCATCTTGGCCTGGCCCGTGTACTCTACGAATGGAACGACCTGGATGCCGCTGAAGAGCACGGGCGACAGAGCCTGCACCTGGCGCGGCAATATGACAAGGTTATCGACAGGTTCATTGTCTGCGAAGTGTTTCTTGCCCGCCTGAAACTGGCCCATGGAGATGTGGACGGCGCGGCCGCTATTCTGGCTGAGGCCAGCCAGTCGGCGCACCAGCAAAACTTTCTCTATCGCATCCCTGAAGTTGCTGCCGTACAAGTGGTGGCGCTGCTTCGCCAGGGCAATCTGGCGGCAGCCGCTCATCTCGCGCAGACTCATAATCTCCCTCTCGGCCAGGCCCGCGTGCACCTGGCCCAGGGCGACACGTCCTCAGCGCTGGCGGTGCTGGAGCCATTGCGACATGAGATGGAGGCAAAGGGTTGGGAGGATGAACGGCTCAAAGTTATGGTTTTACAGGCAGTCGCTCTCCATGCGCATGGCGAACAGGACAAGGCTACGCAACTGCTGGGTAATGCGCTGGCGCTGGCAGAGCCAGGTGGCTTCGTCCGTATCTTCGTCGACGAAGGTATGCCAATGGCGCGATTATTGGCCGATGCAAGCACTCGCGGGATGATGTCAGACTATACCGGTAAGTTGCTGGCTGTATTTGAGGCTGAGAGGCGGATGGGCAAAGAAAAGTCTGATTTGCCCAACGAGTCGCTCATTGAGCCATTGAGTCAGCGCGAGCTAGAAGTACTACAACTCATTGCCCAGGGACTCTCCAATCATGATATTAGCGAGAGGCTCTTTCTCGCCCTGGACACGGTTAAGGGACACAATCAGAAGATCTTTGGCAAGCTACAAGTCCAAAGGCGCACCGAAGCTGTAGCACGTGCCCGCGAGTTGGGCCTGTTGTAGGCTAAACCCCAGTTGGCACGGTAATCTGGTGTGAAGAACTATGCAAAACGATCTATAAAGCCAAAGTTTTGGAGCGGCTGCTCCCTGCATGTCCGCCTGCAAAATAGATGTTGAGTATAGAGTATGAGTGTTCAGCAATCTGAACACCGCACCGGCAGATCCGATATCGCCACGCACTTCGTGCGCTGGTCGTGCCTGCGGGCAGCATTGCATTCCGGCTACTGGCTGGTCACGAGCCTCTACCTCGTTTTGGACGCGGGCCTGTCTCCGTTTCAGCTAGTGCTCATCGGGGTCGCTCAAGGGGTCGTTTCACTCTTGTTCGAGATCCCTACCGGCGTCATTGCCGACACGCTCAGCCGCAAATGGTCGCTGGTCATCTTTCACATACTGGTAGGTATCAGCATGGTGGCAACGGGGCTGGTTACGTCCTTCCCGGCGCTGCTCGGGACGCAGATGCTATGGGGAATTGCCTGGACCTTTGCGAGTGGCGCGGACGTCGCTTGGCTCACGGACGAACTCGACCAACCGGACCGCACGGCTGTGGTGTTGGCGGCACAAGCGCGCTGGCAGCAGGTCGGCGCGGCTAGCGGCATGCTGGGATTTGGCGTGCTCGCGTGGGCCACCAGCCGCGGTACAGCGATGGTTGTGGCCGGCGGCATGATGGCATTGCTTGGGCTGTATGTCGTGAGGCGGTTCACCGAACAGCATTTCAACCCAACTCGCACACAGCGCTGGCAGCGTGCGACCACTATTCTTCGGAGCGGTGTGGCCCTCGCGCGCCGCGATCCCCAGATCCTGGTGGTTTTCGTCGCGACGTTCCTGGTGAACGGGGCCGCCGATACATTCGGGCGATTGTATCCCAAGCAACTGGTTGGCCTTGGCTTCCCGAACCGGCTAGATCCAATTGTGTGGTTCACCGGGCTAGGTATTGTCACGTTTGTGGTTGGCGCCCTCGCACTTCGGATAGTCGAGGCGCGCATTGCCGGCGCAGGTGTCGCACGGCGCGCCTATGCGGCGGCGTGCGGGATCGGCGCGCTTGGCGTGCTCCTACTTGCCATTGCGCCCGACACCAGCACGGGCAGTGCCGGTGTGCTTCTGGCGGGGGGCATGTCATGGACTGTGACCCGCGCCGTCGGCGTGATCTGGGTCAATAGCCGCACCACCAGTGACGTGCGGGCGACGGTGCAATCGTTCCTCGCCCAGGTCGAGTATTTCGGTGAAATTCTCTGCGGCGTGGCGCTGGTGGTTCTCGTGCAGGCAACGTCAATCACCGGCGCTCTATTGGGGGCAAGCGCGCTGGTCGCGTGTGCCGGAGTGGTGGTGGCACGATCGCTCGCTGGCCGTGACTGATGGATTCCGTCGCTGCAAAGAGGTGATCCTTCGCTCACGGGTGCGCGTCCAGCCGGGACCGTTGGCGGCACGACGAAAGATAACAACACTCTAAACAACACTTTAGTGTCTATACGTAAATACTGTGATGTAGTTATGCTACTTATAGATTGAGCAAGTGGTACAAACTGCCATGAGCAATCATAACAAGCACAAAGTCATGTCAGATAAACCTAACTCACAAATTGATCCCAATCAACCAATGGTCTATGAAATCAGGATCAAGGGTCATCTGGGACTTCAATGGACAGACTGGTTTGGGGGTCTGACTATCACGCTGGAAGACAACGGCGATACATTCTTGACGGGTACGGTAGTCGATCAAGCCGCGTTACATGGATTGCTGAAGAAGGTGCGTGATTTAGGAATGCCGTTAATCTCGGTTATTCGAGTTAGACCCGATCAGGCCGAAAGGCTCGAATATGGCAAACCCGGAGGCAATTCGTGAAAGCAGTTGTATACACAGAATACGGGCCACCCGATGTTCTTCAGCTCCAAGAGGTAGAAAAGCCTACCCCTACGGACGATGAAGTGCTGATCAAGCTTCAGGCGGTATCCTTAAATCGCTCTGACTGGGAAGGCCTGATAGGGAGGCCGTTATATGCCCGCATAGGGGGCTTTCGAAAACCGCGTCACCACATACTCGGATCGGACATAGCCGGGCGAGTTGAAGCGGTCGGCAAAAACATCACGCGACTTAAACCTGGGGATGAGGTATTTGGGGACATCCTGTGGCATATGGGTGGTTTTGCCGAGTATGTCTGCGTTCGTGAGAAGTTCCTGGCGCTGAAACCGGCCAATATGACATTCGAGGAAGTATCGACAATCCCCCAAGCGGGAGTGATCGCCGTGCAGGGGATTCGCGATAAAGGACAAGTCCAGCCGGGGCAAAAGGTTTTGATTAACGGCGCCGGCGGTGGTACCGGTATGTTTGCAATCCAACTTGCCAAGTTATACGGGGCTGAGGTGACCGGGGTGGACAGCGCCCGCAAGTTCGACCTTATGCGCTCACTTGGCGCAGACCATGTCATTGATTACACGCAAGAAGATTTCACCAGGAATGGAAAACAGTACGATTTCATACTTGACGTTATCGCGCATCGCTCGGTTTTCGCTTACAGGCGGGCGCTCAGGCCCAACGGAAGGTATTACGGTGTCGGAGGTTCTGTAGCTACATTTCTCCAGATTTTGCTCCTGGGACCATTGATTAGAAGAATTACGAGCAAGAGAATAGGCGTCCTGGTGGTTCAACCCAATCTGAAAGATATGCTCCATATAACGGAGCTTCATGAAGCCGGCAAAATCCACCTCGTCATTGATAGACGCTTTCCGTTACGTGAGGTCCCTGAAGCGCTTCGGTATCTTGGAGAAGGGCACGCCAAAGCGAAAGTCGTGATCACTATGGAACAGAAAAACGAAGTATAACGAAATAGAGAAATGCGCATGAAAGCAATTGTATTGACAAAATTCGGACCACCGGACGTGCTTCAGCTCCAAGAGGTAGCAAAACCTGCTCCCAAGGACAATGAAGTCCTGATAAGAATATGTGCGACGACAGTAACGGCAGGGGAATCTGAGATTCGAGGCTTGAAAGTCCCTCTCGTGTTTCGGCTACCCATACGGATATACTTCGGTCTCATAAGACCAAAACCCGTTATCCTCGGACAGGAGCTAGCCGGAGAGATAGAAGCAGTCGGTAAGGATGTCACTCGATTCAGGAAAGGTGACCAGGTTACCGGATGGTGCGGTTTTCGTTTGGGTGCTTATGCTGAGTACGCCTGTCTGTCTGGAAAAGGGGTAATGGCAATAAAACCGTCCAATATGACCTATGAGGAAGCCGCCACCCTGCCTATTGGTGGACTTGACGCAGCGTATCTTCTGAGAAAAGCTAATATCGAGAGCGGACAAAAGGTACTGGTTATTGGAGCTGGTGGAAGCATAGGTACTTATGCCGTGCAGATTGCCAAGCACTTTGGGGCTATCGTGACGGGCGTGGACAGCACACGGAAATTGGACATGCTGCGCTCGATTGGGGCAGACCATGTCGTTGATCGCACGCAAGAAGATTTCACCAGGAGAGGTGAGACCTACGATGTCATTTTTGACGTGGTAGGCAAGAACTCGTTTTCCCGTACCGTAAGGTTGCTAACGCCTAATGGACGTTACCTTATGGCTAACCCCCGGCTGTCAATGCAGGTTCGAGGGCGCTGGATTTCGAGGAGAAGCAGCAAGAAGTTCATACCCTGGGCATCAAGGACAGCAAGCGAATACACTGAAGACTTCAACTTCCTCAAAGAGCTTATTGAGGCGGGAAAGATAAGAGCGGTTATAGATAGAAGCTTTCCGTTGGAACAGACTGCCGAAGCCCACAGGTATGTCGAGACAGTACGCAAAAAGGGACACGTAGTCATCACGGTGGGACAGCATAGATCAACGTGATCAACGACTACCTGTACGCTGTGATTGCAATGAAGAGACAAAGCAGACACAAGACAACAAGGAGGGAACTAATGGATATCTACGAAGCACTATACACGACCCGCTCGATGCGGCGGCTGAAACCTGACCCGATCCCCTACGATGCGCAGGCTCGCATCCTCGATGCTGCCATTCGCGCACCCCACATCGGAGAAGGGTGGCGATTCATCCTGGTCGATGACCCGGAGATCAAGTCGCAGCTCGCGCCGCTCTACCGGCAGGGCATGGAGCGCATGGTTGGCGCGCCACTCGAAACCTTCGTCGAAATGATGAAGGACGATCCGAAGATGGCACGGACGCTTCGATCTGGCGTTCACCTGGCTGAGCATTTTGCCGAAGTACCGTTACTGCTGATCGGATTCGGTCGCACCACGGAGGGGAGCGGTATCTACCCGGCGCTCCAGAACGCGATGCTGGCAGCCCGCGCAGAAGGGATCGGCTCCACCTTGACTGGGTTCCTGCAGAGTTACTTTGCGAACGAGGTGATGGAGATCCTCGGTGTGCCCAAGGACGCCGGCTGGAAAATGCACGGGGTCGTTACGATGGGCTACCCGCTCGGCAAGTGGGGGGTAGGTGCTCGCAAACCGGTCCACGAGGTTGCGGCACGGAATAGCTGGCAGGGTGACCTGGGCTTCACAGTGACGGAGCCATTGTGGTCCAAATGATTCGTTGCGTGCGCTGAAGACGGTCAGCGCCGAGGCGCTCGATTACGACACATTCCTCATACTCAATCACTTCCGCCAGCAGTTCGCGCCCGTGCCGGATCTGCTGGCGGCGGCTGTGGCGATCTCTTGCATGAGAACAGACATGAGCCTGGTAGGCCCCCGCCCGCCCACCCCCGACGAAGCCGACAAGTACGACGACCGGCACCGCAAGCGCCTCGACGTGACCCCCGGCCTCACCGGCCTGTGGCAGGTAAGCGGTCGCTCCGACCTCTCCTTCGAGGAGATGGTGAAACTCGACCTGTATTACGCCGAGAACTGGTCCCCCGCGATGGACCTGCGGATTATCTTGAAGACGATACCGTCTTGGGTTAGGGGCGAGGGGGCTTATTAGGTTTGTTGGCGACGAACTAACTTATATGCAATCCCCATCACAATCATCATCTTTACACCAAGGGCATATAACCTTGCCACTGTATATCTCGATAGGCAATCTGAAGACCCTAGCAACTTCACGCAACTCGGGGTCGTCAGGTGAGATCGGCTCTGGAATGCCTGGGGAACCAGATTCATGCTGGATGCGCTTGTCAAATACTGCCCAGCATTCCCAATCATGGTTTAGCCCGGAACTGTAATGTAGCCCTGCATAAAGGGGGTGACCTCTGTCGTCTACTAGCTCATATACATATCGGGCAATTGCTTGAGTCAATTCACGATGTTGGCTGGTTATGGCACTCTGGTCGAACCTGTGGATCTTTCCTTGTTCTTGTAATTCCCGTGCTATATGAGCTAAGCGAGGTACGGATCCTAGAATTTGTGGGGTTTCCGGTGCATCAACGTTGGCAAACCGTAATGCATGGTTTAACCGAGCCGTTTCCAGCCAACGTGCCGAGCGCCAGTCTTCTGATATATAGAACTTTAGTGAGCTAGGATCAACAGGTCTGTCGGGGTCAACAGCCGGAAGCTCTACTATTGTTTGTAAACTCGGGCGAAGACCCTTACCATCGATTATCTCTCCTAATGCCACAGCTTTTCGTGTCCCGCAATAAACAGTTCGAAAGCGCAGATCCTTTGGCATTGACAAACCGGCGGGATCATCGTATCTTCCATTGAATTTTGCAC
>JBAURA010000551.1:0-3344 GCA_049580985.1 Chloroflexia bacterium | reverse complement strand
CCACCATCACCCCCGCCGTGATCGCCAGCGCCCGCCAAATCACCACGGATTGCGAATTACTCGATTTCGGATTTCGGTCACTCAGGGGGTACCCGGATTTCGGATTTTCCTCGGTAATTCGTAATTCGTAATTCGTAATTACGTTCGTCTTTCGCCGCACAATTGCCATCACCCCAAACACGGCCAGCGCGACGAGCACTCCCCCCAGGGCCGCCCGGCTGAAAGTGAGGATGAGAGCCATCATATACACCCCCACCCCCACGTAGAGGAGGGCCAGCACGCCTCGCCGGTTGCTCTCAGGGACCCTCCCCTCGCCGAAAAGGTCGGCAATCAACCGGCGCGACGAAAAGAGCATAGCCAGCGAGACGAGCACGGGTAGCGCCATCTCAAAATACATCGCCGCGCCGTTGGCATACTCGAACGTGCCGCTCAGCCGTAGCATCCCGCCCACCGTTGTCGCCTGGGGCTTGAAGGCGCGTAAAATCGGCTGGATGTTCAAGCTGGGAGCGAATTCCAGGAGGCCGATTAGCGCCGCCACCAGGCCCGCGCCTACAAACACGAAGAGCGCGGTCAGCAATCGCCTGCGGCCCCGTAGCACCTCCCAGGCCACCGCGTACACCACCACCCCCATCAACAGTCGGTAGATGAACTGCACCCCCAGCGACTTGTACTCGCCGAAGATGGTGGAGACCACCGACGCGCCCACCAGCGCCACGATAGGCCACAGCAGCGGCAACCGCCGCAACCTGCGCCGCGCCTCGCCATCGCGCGCCAGGGTGACGAGATAGGCCCCCGCCAGCACGAACAGTATCACTTCCAGGTTGGTGAAGGTGGCCCACAAGAAGCGGCCCAGGGGCGGGTAGCCCGCCTCGAACGGGCTGAGCGCCAGCACCAGCAGCAGCGCCCCGAACAGCACTCTGCTCATGTGGGTAGCTCCAGGTCAGCCGATTGTCGATTTTGGTCACCCAGAGGGTACCCGGATTTTGGATTGTTGGCTCTTAGAAGACCTCGGGTTATACTCGCTGCGCTCTGCGACTTAAGCGTTCCCATGTGGCGGTAAACGGCTATCGCGCATAGGACGAGCAGAACCAGCTCGGCGGCTATAGTGGTGAGCGCCGCGCCTACCAGGCCCATGCTGGGGATCAGCGCGAGGTTCAAGCCCAGGTTGACGGCGAGCGATACCAGGGTGAATAGGGCGTACAGGCGCGGTTTGTCCACCGCTATGAGAGCGTGCGTCAGCCCGTAGTTTATGTACATAGGCACGCAGGCCAGGGCCAGCCACGCCAGGATCGGGGCCGACGCCGCATAGCTCGCACCGTACAGGAGGCCGATCAGCGGCCCAGACAGCAGGGCCAGCAATAGCGCCGCGCCCACGCCCAGCCCAAGCAGCGCCAGCGTGGTTTGTCCAAGCAATTCGCGCAACGCGTTAGGCTTGAGCGCCTCGGCATGGGCCGAGCGGGCCAGCAGCGGGAAGGTGGCGGCCAGCAGCACCCCCGGCAGGATCAACGACGGCTCGAAGAGCTTGTACGCCACGTTGTACACGGCCAGCGCTTCGCGGCCCAGCAGGGGCGGGATAAGCAGGTTGTCCAGCCTGAAAGTAATAATGCTGAAGATAACTCCGATCCCCACCGCCGTCGGCTGCGTCAGGGAGCCGCGCCAGTAGGCCAGGTCCACGCGCCACACCGGGCGCACGTAGCGCAGTAGCAGGCGGTAGCTTAGCACAATAGCACCAACCGTCGCGAGCACATACGCCAGCGCCAGCCCCCACACTCCTGCGCCCAGCACCAACATGCATACTCCAAGCGCGAGGTTGAGCACCCGCCATACCAACCCCGCCCACGCCTCCCACCCCAATTTGCCGAGCGCCCTGAAGCAGTAGGATAGATAGTCCAGCCCCGTCCCCAGCACCATCGCCAGCCCCAGCAGCACAAGCGCCCCCCTGTTACCCACAGGCTCCACGTAGACCACCGCCACGATCAGGAGCATGGCAGCCACCGACAGCACGCCCTTGATCAGCAACCCCCCGCCGATCAGCCTGCCCGCCGCGTTGGGATCGCTGAAGCCTGCATCCCCGTCGCGCTCCGTATTCAGGAGGCGGGCAAGCTCGCGCTGCACGAACATTTGCAACCCGAAATCGGCCACCTGGGCAAGCATATACCCCACGCTGAGCGCGAACGTGAAATCTCCGAAGTCGCCCTGCGATAGCTGCCGCGCCGCCACCCACAGCAAAGCATACTGCAACAGCCTGCCCGCCAGGTCAGACCCCAGCTTCGCAAGCGCCCCCCTCCCCTTGATAATGCGTGCGAACTTAAGGATCATGGTAGTACAATACGATTGGAATTACAGGTGCTAATCATGATTTCGTACTGCGTACTGCTTATTGCGTATTTGCGTCATAAGTGAAATCAGTTGTCAGTTGTCAGTTGTCAGTTGTCGGTAATTACGTTTTACGTTTTACGTTTTACGCTTTCCTCCATCGTCCTTCGTCCTTCGTCCTTCGTCCTTCGTCCTTCGTCCTTCGTCCTTCGTCCTTCGTCCGTCCTCCATTGAACCAAACATAGTCAAGATTGTATCATAAAGTAGGCGAATCTTCGCCTGAGCCACATTTATGGACCTGCCGAAGCTTTCGCGCCTCCTGAGACCGCAGCCGGCCCCTCACAACGTCGAGGGGCTGGCTCTCGACTACGAATTGGCCTCAAAGATCCGCGAGGGCGACCGCGCGGCATTGGAGCGGCTGGTCGAGAGGCACTTGCCGCGAGTGAACCGCTACGTGCATCACAGGCTCGGTCCCGGCCACGACGAGCTGGCCTGGAGCGTGGTGACTGCTACTTTCGATGAAGCTTTGCGTAAGCTCGGCCCTTACGCGCGTAACGCCACCGCTACGCCGATGGAGTTCTGGCTCCTCCGGCTGGCCGAACGCCACCTGGGGAAGCGACGTCGCCCAGCCGGGAGGCCGAACGCGCCTGCGCCGCCACCCGCAACCGAGAAGGAAGGCGAAGAACTGGTGATTGTGAGGTCCGCCCTCGACACGCTCCCCAGGCGGCATGCCTCGGTGCTTGCCCTGGCCTTGTTCGAAGGGCTGACCGCCGAAGGGATCGCTTATACGCTGAAGATGGGGCAGGCGCGCGCCATGAAGCGGCTGAGAGCGGCCCTGCGGCACATGGGTAAGCGCCTGGCCGCAGTCACGTCGGAGGTAGAGGGCTAGCGTGGACGCGCTTCGACGCCTCGTGCAACCCGGCACCGGCCCAAAGAGCGAGCGGCAGGTAAGGCGCGTCCAGCCGAGCATGCGCACCCCGAGAGGCATACGCCTGCGCCGAGCCGAGCGCGCCCTGGCCGAGGGGCTG
>JBAURA010000550.1:0-6406 GCA_049580985.1 Chloroflexia bacterium | reverse complement strand
CTCCCGATCCGCTCCCGCAAAGCCTCGGCCAACCCCGCCCCATCATCCGCCGCCAGGTAGATCGTCCTCACCGGTCCCGTATCCGTAACCAGCCGCTTCAACCGCACCGGCTCGCGCAACCTGATCGCCACGTCCGCGCGACCTCCCGCCCCGATATACGCGACTTCCCTACCCCTGGGCACCACCAGGCCCTCGCCAGCCCCTTCAGGCAGCCTGAAGCGTCCCGACTCTACAGCCTCGATATTCTCATATGCCACAAAACCCGACGCCAGCACCCCGTAATTGATCCGCAACCCGTCCCCCTCCAACCTGTGAGGCAACACCCGCATAGAAACCACCACCCCCGCCAGCCACAGCGCCCCGTACACCGCCGCGATCCCAACTACCCACTTCACCACCGGCCACGGGATCAACAACTCCGCCAGCAACAGCTCCACCGGCGCGCTCACTACCAGCATAGCAACCAACGCCCCCATCATAGAGCGCTTGTTATACCCGTATTCCCCTTCTCTCAGGTCCCTCCGCCTGAACAGCCACCTCGCCAGGTAGTACCACAGGCGCGGCTCCAACGCCACCAATCTTGCCACCCGCCTCGGCACGAACACCTCAAGCCCCTCTTCCAGCGCCCGCTCCACGTCAAGCCCCGCCGCCCTGTCCCTCCGATACCTCCTCACCCCCACCATCAGGTTGTACACCACGATAACCGCAATCGCCGCCTCCAACGCAAACCCAACCGCCAGCGCCGCCCGCGCATCCAGCACCCCACTCGCCAGGAGAGCAACATTAGCGATCACCAACACCGGCAGCGCCCACTTCAACAGTCGCTTCATCGCCCGCACCTCCCGAACATATAGTGATTTATTTCACAATATATTTTACCTCTCCCCCCTCCGCTAGTCAAGCCCTAACCGACAACCGACAACCGACAACCGACAACCGACAACCGACAACCGACAACCGTCTACCGCCTAACAATCTTAGCGATCTTAAGGTGATCTTAAGGCTGCACTATAGACACGCTTCTTAATTCGCCTTATGATACGAAGCATCGGGCGCAGAATATCTCTCGCACATTAAGACACATATAGGAGGGAACAGCTAATGAAAAAGGTTCTACTATTGGCCCTGTCCATCTTCGCCGTGTTCGCCATGTCCGGCGCATCCGCTTACGCCGACGATTCCGTCACCATAACCCTCGGCGCGCAGAACAACTCGGGCCAGAACGGCACGGCCACGCTCACCGACATGCACGATGGCACCACTAAGGTCACCGTCAACATCTCCGGCGGCAGCGCCACTGCCCAGCCCGCGCATATTCACGCAGGCTCATGTGCTAACCTCGACCCCAAGCCGAAATGGCCCCTCAGCAGCGTGATCAACGGCATGTCCGAGACTATGGTCCCTGCCAGCCTCGCCGAGATCGCGAATGGCACCAACGCCATCAACGTCCACAAGTCCGGCGCTGAAGCCTCCATCTACGTCTCCTGCGGCGACATCGCGGCGATGGTTATAGCAGGCATGCCCCAGACGGGCGTTTCACCCCTCTTCATCCAGACCCTCGCCTTAGTCGCACTCGCTATCCTCGTTACCGCCTTCGGCTGGCGCATGCGCCGCCGGGCATAACCCCGCACACAAAGAGAAACGCGGCGCACCTGCGCCGCGTTTCTCTTTGCCCAAAACAAGCTATCTTACAACCACTTTTCCCAGCATCTCCGGGTGTATCGTACACCAGTAGTCGTAAGTCCCCGCCTTATCAAACACGTAGCTGAAAGCCGTGCCCGGTGCTTCCATCAGCTCCGATTCCCACAGCACCGGCTTCCCCTTGTGCACGGTGTTGTGCACCGTTGGCCCCACCTGCGTCCACGTCACCCTGGTGCCCACCGACACCGTGACTGTTCCCGGATCGAACTTGAAGTCCACGATCTTGACGTTCGCCTGGGGCCTGGTCTCGTACTCGGCCTTGTACCGGAACGTCCCCAACTGCGACAGTAGCACATCGAATGGCGCTGCGTTCTCAGTGTGGTACTCAAACACCGCCCGCTCGAAATACTGCACCAAATAGGTCTTACCATCCAGAGGCGACTTCTCCTGGAACTCCTCCGAGATGGGATACCCCTGCTGGGCCAGCCCCCCGTTCTTCTCCCAGTACTCGCGGAACTTGCCCCCCATCGTCTTCCCCGTCTCCGCGAACTTGCGCGGGTTGACCGTGCTCGCCTTCTGGTTGGGTGCGCCGTTAGGGTAATTTTGCTTGTACAGGAAATTGCCCAGCAGGCTCAGCAACACGTCGTTGGGCGCTTTGTTCTCCGGGTGCTTCTCGAACACCGCCCGCTCGAAGTACTGCACCGTATAAGTCTTGCCGTCCGTGGCGCTCTTCTCCTGGATCTCGCCGGAGATCGGGAAGCCCTGCTGCGCCAGTCCCCCGTGCGTGTTCCAGTATTCGAGGAACCTGCCGCACACCGTCTTCCCCGTCTGATCGAACGTAGTGCACCCCTGGGCTGCCCCGCCCGCCACCGTGAAGTTGATATTGCCGTCGGTGATCCCGTTGTCGTCCTCGGTCACCACGTGCCACTTCACTATATACGACCCCGCGCCCAGCGGTGACGCCGGCTTGATCGTCATCTTCTTGCGGTTTGCCCGGTCCACGCTGGCCGTAGCCGCTACCTGCGTACCATCGGCCATCGTCACCTGCGCGGTAGACTGGTCAACGCTCACATCCTCCGTGAACATAATCACGATCTCCGCCAATCCGGTCGGCACACTAGCCCCATTAGCAGGCGTAGAGCTTGCCACCCTGGCATGCGCCCAGCTAACCCCCGGCGTCCCCGCCACGCTCACCAGCAAAACCGCCACCGCCAGCACGGCCAACATCCGCCGTCCCATAATCCTCAAGGTCATACTATCGTTCTCCCATATTATTCAATCGATGCCCCCAAAGAGCCGCACCGGAACACCATACCCATTATACGCGACCCGTTACAATCCCACCCAACAAAAACCGGCGGCACAGGCTGATTGCCAGCCCCTACCGCCGATCTGTACCTGCGCAAAACGTAAAACGTAAAACGTAAAACGTAAAACGTAAAACGTAACTACGTCATTCGTAAACCTTAATAAACTTGGCGAACCTTGGCGCTCTTGGCTCCTTGGCGGTTCCGTCCTTTACGTTTTACTCTTTTCCTACACAGTAGACTCCCCGTGCTGCCCCTTGCTAGGGTCCGAGTCCACATCCGCCAGGTCGGGATCGTGCCCTTCCGCCAGGCGCTTGAACCGTTCCAGGTCCTCCTCCACGCTATGCGTCAATCTCCCCGTCAGCACATCCCCTATAGCCTCCAGCCACGTCGGCTCGTACTCGATCACCACGTGCATCTGGGTAATATTCCCCCTCTCCGACAGCGTCACCGCCCCCGCGTTTTCCGCGCCCGAAGTAGAGCGCCATGTTATCGTGCGGTTCTCCACCAACCCCTTCACCTCCGCGTCCCACTCCTTCTCGATAGGCCCGATCTTGGCCTTCCAGTGGTACGCATCCTCTCCCGTCTTCACCACCGTATCGACGTGCTCCATAAACCGGGGGAAGTTCTCAAAATCGGTCCACAACCCGTACACCCGCTCGATAGGAGCGTTCACCGTCACATCTTTCTCAACGCGCATCTCTTTCCAACCCTCCTGTCACAATTGATACAATCCCACAGTGCAAGTAATGTACCACACCCTCTTCACCCAAACCACAATAACCATCGGCCTTTCCGTCCACTTCTCTCCTTCGCGATTCCAACATTAATCTCCGTGATCTCTGTGATTCAAGATACCTAGTTCCACCGTCCACTGTCCACCGTCCACCGTCCACCGCCCGCGCAACCATCCCCAGACCAATCCGTTGCTAACATTGGAAGCAAAATGCTGATAGCGCGCAAACTCAGCCGGACCAACTAAAACACATAAATCGAGGGAGAAGAGAGGAAATGAAACCAACCCACAAGCGCCTAGCCGCGCTCGCACCCCTGGCAGTAGCCGCCCTGCTCTCCATGAGCATCGCGCCTGCCGTCACCCCCGGCGCGTCTGCCGCGCCCTATGCCATCCCAGGCAATTTCGCCGACCCCGCCTTCCAGTCCCTATGGACCCGCACCGATCAACTGGTGGACGAAGGCAAAGTCAAGCGCAGCTACTACTGGGGACCGCTCCCAGGCTTCACAGCCTACGAAGAATACGCCGAGGGCCCGAACGGCAAGCACCTTGTCCAGTACTTCGACAAGTCCCGCATGGAGATCAACAACCCCAACGGCGACAAAAACAATCCGTTCTACGTCACCAACGGCCTCCTCACCCAGGAGCTTATCTCCGGCCAGATGCAGACCGGCAACGACAAGTACCAGTTCCGCTACCCCGCCGAGATCAACATCGCCTCCGACGGAGACGATACAGGCGCGGGCACGCCCACCTACGCCAGCTTCCGAGGCGTAGCCAGCTCTTACAATACCAGCAACAGCCGTATTGGCGAGACCATCGTAGATACCATCAACCGCGTCGGCCTGGTCGGCTCCAACACCGCCTTCAGCAATTACAACGTCAAATACACCTACTACGAGGCTGCCACCAGGCACAACATCCCCGACGTCTTTTGGTCCTTCCTCAACGCCACCGGCCCCGTCATGAAGGACGGCAAGACCGTCGATGCCCGCCTAAGCGACCCCTACTTCTACGCCACCGGCTACCCCATCGCCGAAGCCTACTGGGCCAGCGTCAAGATCGCGGGCAAGACCAACACCGCCGTCCTCATCCAGCCCTACGAGCGGCGCGTCCTCACCTTCGTACCCGACGCCCCCGAAGGCTTCAAAGTGCAGATGGGCAACATCGGCCAGCACTACTACGCCTGGCGTTACTCCGAGGCCGGCAAGCCTAAGCCCCCTGAGCGCCAGTGCCAGCGAGTCCCCATCCGAGGCTTTGGCAAAGTATGGGCCGATCACGCCGAGGTGCGCTCCTGGCTCGGCTGCACCTACGAAAATGAGCGCGAACTCACCGTTGCGCAACAGAATTTCCAGCACGGCCAGATGATCGACATAATCGGCAACTACGGCTACTATGGCAGCGGCTTCAAGACCATCTACGTCCTCTTCGATGACGGCACGACCCAGGCCTTCGCCGATAACTACGTGGACGGCAGCCCTGAGCCAAACATCCAGGCCCCCGCCGGCCTCTACACCCCCGTGCGCGGCTTCGGCAAAGTCTGGCGCGAAGGCACGGGTGCCAGGGTACGCGAGCGCCTCGGCTGGGCCACCGCCCCCGAAACCGTAGCCACCGCGCCCCTCCCGCCGGTGCCCGGTCCCTACCCGACCGTAGCCCCCGTCGGACCTACCCCATCACCCATTCCCGCCGGCAATGGTGGAGCCTTCCAGCAATTCGACCGTGGCATGATGGTCTATGCCGGCCCCGTCCTCAAGAAGATCTACGTCCTCTACAACGAAAATGGCTACGGCTACTACGACATCAACCGCTGGGCCGTCTTCAACGACACTTTCAGCGAGCCATAGCCTTTGTATCAGTAACAGAAGAGCCTTCGCCGCACGCGAAGGCTCTTCTGTTACCCTAAATCTTTGGCGGACCCTGCCTGATCCTCTTCATCACCGTCTTCATCCCGCCGGGCGCATCCCACATGCTCTCCATCCACCACGTCGCCCCCGCCTCCGCGTATGCCGCGACCTTCTCCTGAGCCTCTTCCGGCCCCTTAAGCGTCATCCCCTCGATCACGATATCAAACGGCCCCTCCCGCGTGCGATTTCGGGCCGCATACTCCGCGAGCTCGCGCACGTCGTCCGCCGTGACCATGACGAACGCCCCGCTCGCGTCCTTCTTCGCAGGCAAAATACCGTCCCACCTGAGTGCTCTGTCCACAGTTTTCGACGCGCCCCACAGAGCTACCACCCACACCGGCACGCGCGTCCTCTCATACGGCGTATATGACCAGGTGTTACCCCACTTCACCTGGTAATGCTCGCCCTTATACTTGAACGGCTTTCCTGACCAAAGCCGCTCTACAACCTCCATTCCTTCGTCCATCAACTGCGCCCGCACCTTGCGGTCGGTAGCCTCCCCGACCGCCCCAAAGCCCGTATCGATAGCGCCCAGCCCCACGCTCAACACCGCTCTCCCTCTCGATAGCCGGTCCAGCGTAGCCGTCTCGCTCGCCAGCTTCCAGGGCCTCCTCCGCGAAGGAGGCGTCAGCAGCGTCCCCAACATCACCCTACTGGTCCGCGCCGCCATAGCCCCCAGCGCAACCCATGCATCCGTCCCATACACCCCCTCAGCCACGAACACCCCATCCCACCCCGCCTGCTCGATCTCCACCGCGATATCCACGATCTCAGGCACATCCCCGCCGGGTATCACAAATCCGTAGCGCATAACTATCACC
>JBAURA010000549.1:0-7699 GCA_049580985.1 Chloroflexia bacterium | reverse complement strand
AACCGCCGCCTCTCTGCTGATAGGACCTCGCGCAGTGCGCACCGCACCGATTAGGAGCGCGCCCAGGATAGCTATTTCCAGCAGGAGGAACCAGGTCACGGGGGATAACCCCAGGAACCGTGACTGCAAGCTGGTTTCCAACTCGACCGGGTTAGGGTTCAGCCACACGTATAGCGCGAGGCCGAGGGCGGCAAAGCCGGCTACGGAGCCTAGCGCGAGGCCTGTAAGCGAGCGCTGCCAGAGTCGCCGCCCCAGTATGATCAAGCCCAACGCGCATAGAGCGGCCAGGACCGCCAGCGAAGGATGGCTCAACACTGTCCCTCCAAGCCGTTCCGCCGCGGCGTAATAGTGGGCATCGACGTCCGGGCTATCTTTGCCTGTGAAGTTCGTGCGGAAGTTGGTGGCGAAGTTGAGCAGCCAGGGGAGGAGTACGATTAGAGCCAGCATGGCCACGAGGGCGGCACGCGAAACGTAAAACGTAAAACGTAAAACGTAAAACGTGAAGGGATTCCTGGTAGACTGGGGCGTTTCAGTAAGGGTGCGCCAGAGGACGTACAGGAGGGCGAAGCCCGCGTATATCACGGTGATCCGGTAGTGCGTGAGAAAAAGGCCCGCCGTAGCGAGGACCGCCAGTGCAAAAGACGAAAGACGAAAGACGAAAGACGAAGGACTAACGCGAGCATGGAGTGGCCTGGCACCCTGATTTTCCAGTTCCGGCTCATAGTCCTTCGTCCTTCGTCCTCCGTCCTTCGTCCATCCCCTGACCGCCTCTATGAACAAGACCCACGCTACGGGAAGCACCGCGAGGCCCAGGCCCTGGGTGTACCGGCTCCACTCGGCGTAGAAGGCGGGGACGACGCTTACCAACCCGGCCAACGCGCCTGCCGCCAACCCGAGCCAGCGATTGCCCAGCACGCGCCAGCCGAATAGGGTGAGAGCCGGTATGGGCAGTATGCTACCTGCTACCTGGCCCACCTGGGGAATGAGGGCCATCAGGCCGGTAGGTTGCGTGTTTCCCGTCAGCCAGGCGATAGCCGCCGCCAGGGTGTGGAAGCCGAAGTGGTAAGTAAACGAGGCCAGGGGCACGTATGGCTCGTAGCCCGCCGGTATGCCACTATCGCGCAGGAACAGGGCCGTGATCAGTGTGTGGTGGTAAGCGTCCATGCCCACCCCCGCCTCCAGGTCGCGCAGCGACACAAGCCGGGTGATAACAGTGAGGATGAGCACTCCGGCAAAGGAGAGCCAGAAGACGGTAGAGGACGGTGGACGGTGGACGGTGGACGGTGGACGGTGAAGCTTTGTCCGTCCTTCGTCCACCGTCCTTCGTCCACCGTCCACCGTCCGCCATGCCACCGCCAGCGCGCACAAGGCCAGCAGTCCCCACAGCTTGTTGCGGCCAATAGGCAGATCGACAATGCTCGCCAGCAAGAATATAACGGGCAAAAGGAGCGCCGAGAGCGCGGGCGCGGCCAGCAGGCGTTGGCCGGTATTCAAGCTATTGGGCAGCCACACGAGGAGCGCCAGGCCCGGCAGCAGGAGTAGCGCCAACCATACCAGGACCGCCGGCAAGTGCCCCGCGACAGCAGCCCCCACGTCGCCTAGCAGCGTTGCGAGGGTATAGCGGTAATAGGTGGTGATGCCGAGGTCGCCCGCTTGCGCGCCGTCCTCCGTATACATCGCGCCGGAGGAGAGCGCGTCCGCTGTGGACCAAGCCGGCTGTAGGATCGAGTTGACCGAGTAGCCTGGGGTGCTCAACATGAATGTGTAGGTCACGCCTCGCGAATCCGGGATGGGCGGGAACGACACCGAGAGGTACAATCCGCCTGGCTCGTCTATCAGCTTTGATATGCCGAACACCGTCTCGCCCAGGGACAGGTTATCCAGCCCCTCCCCCCTGACGAGCATGGCGCGCATATCCGCCGGCAAGGTCTGCGTGATTGGCGGGGCCAGTTGCAACTCTACGCGGCTGAGATTGTCGTGTGGGCTGACGAAGCTCTGCGCCAGGATGGGGGTCTTGAGCTTGCCAGGATCGCCGTCGTGGAGGCTCTGCTCCATATCGCGGAAATCGACGCCGCCCACCAGGGTGAAGACGGACCACGCCCCGACGATCAGGAGCACGCCGAAGAAGGCCAGGAGCGCAGGCCGGCTCAAGGGGAGTCTCGTGGTGGCCGCGCCCTGCGGGTGAGTTGTATCTTTATCTAATTGTGTAGGAGCAGTTGCCAGGTTTGTCTGCTTCACTATAATCCTTGGCTTGTCTTCCGTTCGCTATGGTATTGCGACCAACTTCTGCTTGCCATGCTCACCATTCACTACGTACGCAATACCGTTCTGAATTATCGGTGGCAAAGTCACATTATGCAGATCTATACTCCGCACCTCCATCCCCGTCATGGGATCGAGCGCGATAAGTCTGCCCTTATCCTCTGTGCCGACTCCCCGCGAGTCAACTCCCAGGTAAAGAACCCCATCGGCTATTACCGGTTCTATAAAGTAATCGCCAGTGTGGAAACGCCATTTATCATCCCCCGTCTTTGCATCGAAAGCGTAGAGATGTGAGCCTACATTAGCGGTGTAGGGTGAGCGTGCTCTGGTATAGAGGACACCTTTATATAAGGCGAGAGTGCCGGAGGTTAGTTCGTTTTCTGCTACTTTCTTCCATACTTGCTGTCCGCTCTTGGCATCCAATGCGTAGATGATACCTGTATTTGCATCGTTATCGTAAGTATCGGCACAATAGACAACACCACCATCCACAACAAGAGGGTCGGAGCAGTCATTCGCTGAACTGGATGTCGGCATAGAGGAATCGATCTTCCAAACTACGTCACCTGTACGTGCTTCTATAGCGTACAGTGCATAGTCGAAATAGCGGGGTGGCGGCTCGTGTACACCTTCATACTCCGGTGTAGGGAGGGGTGTTACGCCAGGGATTCTAGTAGGATGCGGAGGTGTGACATCTGTGGCACTTGTGAAATAAAGGATGCCGTCAAAGACCGCGAACTCGCTCGTTACGAGATGCCCTATAGCGGTGCGCCAGTTAAGCTGGCCTGTATTCTTGTTCAAGGAGTACACATATTCATAGAAAGTGCCGAAGATGATACTGTCGCCCAGGAGTACCGGCTCGTTAGCCACAAAACCATGTGGGATCTCGTGATCGATGATCTCGACCGTATACGTCCACTTTTCCTGGCCGGTCTCAGCATCTATGGCGTGGAAGCCACCGTTATCTGTACCGAAATACACCGTACCCTCGGAAACCAAAGGTGCTCGAACAACCCCCACATCCTTCCCGATCGCCCATTCTTCTATTACCCATTTCTCCTGCTGAGTTTCGGTGTTCATAGCGCGCAGATGGTTGTCCTTACTGTAATAGATAACCTTATCAGCCACTGTAAGTCGGACCGCGTGATCTATATTGTCTACGGACCATGCAACTTGCCCTGTCATCAGATCTAGCGCCTGGAGATTATGAATACCAAAGGAGCCAAAGGGAGCATAGTACGCCTTATTGTTATCAACAATAGGCTGCTCGAAGAGCCATTCGAAATCTTGCGAGGTCCATAGCATACTATTGAGCGCTGGTGTGCCAGTGTCGCTATAGACATTTGTCCTTTGGAGGTTGCCCCTGTCGGGCATAGGCCACACCGTAGCCGAAGCCTGCACATTATCGGTGATGCTGGCAGGCTCACCGCAGCCAGCAAGTACCAAGACGGCCAGGCTTATTGATAGGAAAAAGACCCTGGAATACTGTTTCATCACCTGTTACCCAACGCGCCCCACGCCCCGCCCGAAAATCCCCTGCGGCCTCAGTAACAGCACCAGGAAGAGCGCGGCAAACACGAGCGCGTCCTTCACCTGCGACAGCCGGAACACCACGCTCAGGCTCTCGACCAGCCCGATCAGGAAGCCCGCCAGCACCGCGCCCGGTATGCTTCCCATGCCGCCCAGGATGATGATCGCCAGCCCCTTCAACTCCACCTGGTTGCCCATCGTCGGCTCGATGCTGTTGAGGCTCATGCCGTACAACACGCCCGCCGCGCCCCCCAACGCCGACGCCAGGAAGAAGGTTTGCATGATCACCCGCTCGATGTTGACCCCGAGCAGCGCGGCTGCACGTGGGTTTTCGGCGACCGCGCGCATCGTCTTGCCCATCATTGTGTTGCGCACCAACCAGGTCAGCCCCAGCATCAGCAGCAGGCTGACGAAGAGCACCACCACATCGAGGAGGCGTATCCGCACGTTCCCTATGTCGTAGTATACCTGCGGGAACGCCTCACGCGGGAACTGCTTGCGGTCGGGCTGGAATAGGAGGCGCGCCAGCCCCACGAAGATCAACCCCATCCCGATGGAGCTGATCAGTGCGGACAGGTGCGGGGCCCGCCTCTGCCGCAGCCTGTAGAACGCCACCCGGTCGAGCAGCACACCCAGCGCCCCGGCCAGCAACACCGCCAGCGGGAAAGCGATCAGCAAGCTCCACCCCGCCACCGATACCAGCCACCAGGCCACGATAGCCGCCATCATAAAGATAGCGGCATGTGCCAGGTTCAGTATATCCAGCACCCCAAAGATGAGCGTATAACCCAAGGCGAACAGGGCATATATGCTCCCTGAGAAGATCCCTTGCAGGATTTGGGCTGGTAGCTGGGAGAAGTTCATGGATAAAACGTAAAACGTAAAACGTAAAACGTAATGCGCAGGGTCGTGCCCTTACGCATTACGTTTTACGTTTTACGTTTTACTTCAGTATCTCGAACTTGCCGTTCCGCACGATCTGTACTACCGGCGGGTGGTCGGCGTCGCGGCCGGTGAAGGAGAAGCTTCCGAGCACGGTGGGGAAATCACGGGTGCTCTTGAGGGCATCCCTGATCGCGGTGCGGGCCTCCGCGAGCGGCTTATCTTCCACGTCGGCGCGCTTGATAGCGTCATACAGGATATAGACGCCAGCGTATGATTGGGCCGCGAACTGGTCGGGGTTCTTACCGTTGGCCTTATTGAAGTTCTCGATGAACTTCACGCTCAACTCATCCGTCGAGCCGCTGTTCCAGGCCGCGCCCACCACCACGCCCTCGGCTGCCCCTCCGGTATCGGCGATCAGCGCGGGCGAATTGAAGCCGTTACCCCCTATGATGTGCACCTCCGGGCCGATACCCACGTCGTTGCGCGCCTGCTGAGTGATCAGCTTGGCCGGGTTGATCAGGGCCGATACCACGATGGCGTCTGGATTCTCAGCCTTGACCGCGTTCAGTTGGGCTTTGAAGTCTACGTCGTTAGTGCTAAAGGTCTGCTCGCTGAGTATCTCAGTGCCCATCCTCTGTAGGTAGGCGCGAAAGACATCCGCCCCCGACTTACTGAAGGCATCGTCGTTAGCATACATGAGCGACACCTTGGTGATGCCCAGCTTACTCGTGGCCTGCATGATCGTCTCCGGGATCACCTGCCCCTCGGATAGCGAGTCGCGGAAGATGTAGTCTCCTATGTCGGTTATCCCGCTCGCCGTGTTCGAGACCGCCAGCACCGGCACGCCGTTCTTCTGGGCCTCCGGGTCCGAAGTCAGCGCCTCGTTACTGAGGGTGGGGCCGATGATCGCGTGCACTTTGTCGGCATTGATGAACTTCTGGAAGACGGTGAACGCCTGGTCAGGCGTGCCCGCCGTATCCTCGAAGATGCCTACCAGCTTTGGCCCATCGCCCATCGCGTTGATCTCGGCGATAGCCATCTCGGCAGCCGCCCTTTGTGAAGCGCCATATACCGCTGCGCCGCCGCTCGTGGCGAAGGCAAAGCCGATCTTGGCCTCACCCCCTCCGCCTCCTCCCGTCATGGGCGTGGGCGACTCCGTCATGACGGGCGCGGTAGCAGTTGCCCGGATCGAGAGTAGAGCCGTATTAGTAGCCTGAATTGTGAGTAGAGGTGTTTTGGTCTCCTGCACGGCTGCGGCTGTGGTGGCCGTGGGCGCTACCGGCGTGGCCGTCGGCTCGGCACCGCAGGCCGACAGGAGCAGCGCCCCTACCGCCAATAGTGAGAGTGCGCTGAATCGGGTTGTGCGTTTGAACATGCTTCTCCTCCTTATAGTAAAAAACCGCTATCTACTCGAAATGCCGCCGGCGGGTGCCCAATCCCGCCGGAACGGTGCTGCCATTCTACCCCCAGAAACGGTCTTAATCAAGCCGGCAAAGGCTTTTCCATCTAAGGGAAATTGAACCACAGAGGCACAGAGACACAGATAATATATGAGAGGCGCTTGCAACCAGGGTGCAACCTCCTACGTATATGGTAACAGGACTACACAGCGACACCCACGCCGAAAGGATGGCAAGCAACCTGCTCCTTTACTCTTCGTTACACTGATAGGGCGCCAGGGACGGAAACGCGAAACGCAAATTACACTTCCAACAACTGATCCCTGATCCCTGGCCTCTGGTCCCTGAGTTAGCCCTTTTGTCCGTAAGGAGTTAGCCTGATGACACCTGGTGGAAAACTTGCACCAAACCTGGGGCGTCTGGTAACATGAAAACAACCGAATAGCCTGATCGGGGCCGGTTCCGCATTGCGGGACGCTACTCGGTACTCTTACTGCTCCCAGAGCGTGACCGCAACGGCCCTGGGAGCGTTTTGCATCCATGATGCAACCGAGGTAACGGAAGTCTTACAGCACGTTCCACCTCCAATGCTTGAAGTCAGAGGCCGGAGCCTCTCAGGAAGGCAAGGCTAGCCCTCAACCTGATTTCGAGCTTACGCAACACATACCGCGGCATACCAACCATCGCCCTTGCTGCTAGAGGGCCATTCCTACCATCTACAACCCTATATCAACATCTCCGCGAGAAGGGTAGCGTCGCAATGGCGCTCCTACCCTGGGTTGGCTTTACCCACTGGGGGTTCCGGTTCCAGGTTTCAAGTTCCAGGTTCGAAGGGTAAAACGTTCGTCACTCGTCACTCGTCACTTGTATTCATCATTCGTCGGTTTTCGGGAAAGGACAAAGGCATGGATCTCATCAAGAAGCTTGAAGAGTTCAGAACGCAGGAGCAGGCGCTGGCGTGGGCAGGCACATTCGAGGACTACTTCAAGATAGTAACCGCCAGTCCAAAGGTGTCCCAGCTATCACATGCGCGTATCTACGACATGGTTATGCAGGCGGGCGTGGAGGAGGGGCGTGGCGGTCTGCCGCACTATAGCTTCTTCGACGGCGAGATATTTGGCCTGGACAAAGCCCTCCAGCAGATAGTGGAGTACTTTAGCTCAGGCGCGCAACGTCTCGAAGTGCGCAAGCGCATCCTCCTCCTCATGGGGCCCGTGGGTGGGGGCAAGTCCACCATTGTGGCCCTCCTCAAGCGCGGGCTGGAAACCTACACGCGCACGGAGGCGGGGGCGGTGTACGCCATCGCCACCTGTCCCATGCACGAGGAACCCCTGCACCTGATCCCGCTCGAATTGCGCGCTGATATACGCCGCGAGTACGGCGTCTACATCGAGGGTGACCTTTGCCCGCGATGCCGGTTCGACCTGGAGCACGTTTACGAAGGGCGCATAGAGCGCGTGCCCGTGTGTAGGATCGGCTTCTCGGAGAAGAAGCGGCTGGGGATCGGGACGTTCTCTCCCTCAGACCCCAAATGTGTAACAGGCGACACGATCCTGCTGACCGACCATGGGATGTTGCGCTTCGATGAGCTACAACGCGAAGCTTCGGCGCAAGAAGACGAG
>JBAURA010000548.1:0-6308 GCA_049580985.1 Chloroflexia bacterium | reverse complement strand
CAATGCCACCAAGACGTGGGTTACGTAACCCTGTGTAGCGCACTGCACAAGCGGGCCAAGATAGGTGAAATCGGTAATATAGAAGATGACGCGCGGCCCGGCTGTCGCAACCTGTGCAAGCTCGGTCTTGTCGTTCATCGAAGCTTCCTCCAATCTCTACAGATAGTGACCAGGTTCCCGGCGTGGTCACCGGATGTATAAATGGTCGAAAGGAGATTGACTAAATGTTATCGTCACTCCTCATTCAGACTCTTCTTGGGACTCTTTATATCGCACGATCATATGATCGTGCGATGTGAAACAATATACCACATTAGGATACTCTAAAGCTATATCCCGCGGAGAATGTGGCTCAATCGAGGTGGCGGCTGGATTGGAGTGAGTTATGAAGAGTGAGCGGATTGGATTACTGAGTCATCAATCAGAGGGCCAATGGGCTCTTAGGGTGCGGCAGTTTGGGAAGGGCCGTTGCTACTTGCGCATCGCCAACACGATGCGTTCGATCTGCTTGAAGTGCGACCGTTCGTGATTAGCGAGCCACTGCGCATAGGACAGCACGGTCCGCTCGCGTGGCCTTCCGGCCCCGGTCACTGTCGCCGCACGTGACCAGGCTTCGGGCGGCAGCGGTTGCAGGACTGACATGAGATCGGCACGCTGAGTGGTAAAGGCGCGCAATGAAGGCCGGAATTCGAGCTCGGGATAGCCGGTTTTCTTGATCCAGGTGGTGGGATTGACAGCTCGTATCGTCGGATGGTCCTCGGCGAGGATCCTCGCAATGTAATCGCCCCAAACATCAGAACACGAACGGAGATGGGAAAGGACGTCGTTTGCTGACCACCCACCAACGCCGGGGATGGCCCTCAATTGGGCGGGCGACAGGCCGGCGGTAAGCGCGGCTATGCGCGGCGGTGTGGCTGCAAGCCTGGTTAGTAGCTGATCAATCGTGAGTGGCGTATCGTACATTTGACGCTATCGTTCAGGCGGGGACGGCAGGGATGGCACTTTGTCCGAGGAAGAGGTGCAGTTGGGCCGCGTGTTCCTGCATGTGGCGCATGTTGTATAGCTGTAGCTCGAAGTAGCTTACTTCCTTACCCTCCGCCCAGGGGTAGTCGACGACCTGGCGCGCCCGCTCGTCTGTCAGCGCGAGCAATGTGTCGTGGCACCGCCGGCGCGTAGACGCGAGATAGGCGAGCAGTTCCTCCTTCGTGTAGGGCCGTGCAGGCAGCACCCATGGGATGTCGAGCTCAACCCAGGCGAAGGGGGCGGGGGGTGCGAAGTCCTCCTCGCGGGAGCCAGTGAGGTACAAGTCGAACCAGAAGAGCGTATGATACGCGACGTACCAGAACTCGGCGAAACTTGGTGGTGCGTAGTGGCCCGGAGGGACGCGCCAGAGGCGCTGGGTCCATAGCGAGTCGGGGCAGGTCACCAGGGCTTCTTCGAACGTGTCGATGGCGGCGTCGAACTGTCGCCACAGAGCGGTGTTCCACGGGGTCTCCATGTGTTCTCCTCTGCTTTCCGTCTGCGGCTTAGCCGCTATTCAGAATGCTTGTTCTATTCCTTGTGCCTGCATTATATCATTCCGTTGTGGATATGGCGATGTGGAAAGCAAACAAGAACCCGTTCGGCGTAGTAGCTTGCCAAACGGGTTCTTGTTCTGTATCCGACCTCGCTCCAAGCGACTGCGTAGGTGTCACTTTTCCTCTTCGGGCATTACCCTGGTCACTATCCAACGCTCAGGTGTCTCTCCTTCGGGTGGATAGTTGCCTTTCCGCACCCAATCTAGCAGGCTTTCGTTGACCTGAGGCGGTGGCGGGGGTGGCGGGGGTGGTGGCGGTGTATTATCGTTCTGATTGTTGTCTGCCATGTTTTCCTTTCCTCCTTTATGCAAATGCCAAGATTAGGGCTTGTGCTACTACCAAGCCAGCGATGAGGTAAGCCTCCAATACCAGACTGTTCACGGCGGTTTCCGTGAACTCCCGTTTTTCCTCGATGATTTTGGTATTCTCTTCAACTGCCGCAATTGTTGCGTCGAGGAAGTCCAACTTGGTTTTCTCTTGCTGTTGATTGAGATACATACTACGCACGTCCCAATCAATAGCTATGGCTCTATAATCGCGCAGCTTATAGGCGTGATACGATGCCCATACCACCGTCAGGTAAAGTGCGACCACGACTGCCACAGCAACTAGAACGAGCACAGAAAGGACCGGATGTACCCATGAAGGTAGAGCGGCATTGTTCCTCGCAAGCGTGTCAATCGCATCAAACGCGCCCTTCTGGAAAGCAGCGATACCGGCAGTAAGAAGGCTGGCCGAACCCAAAACGAAGCCAGCCTTGCTGTCAAGCGTAGATATTTGGGAGTTTTGAGCATCCAATTTCCTCTTTGCCACGTCTAGCATGGCATCCAGGCTTGCCACATTATTCATGCTCGTTACGTCATTCTGGTCCATAATTACGTCTTCGCTCTCACATTACGGTTGAGAGGGCTTTTGGATGGGAGAACTCAGGAAGCTACTAAATCGTTGACCCAACTTGGTTACATGCTTCATAAGTATTGCGTCCCTCATAGAAAGGTCTTCGAGACTCTGCACGTTAATCAACCCGGCATTGTAGAAATCGCGCACAATCTGGTCACGAAGCACTTCACCTTCAATTGGGCGTAGCTCTGGAAAAAAGTTGTTCACATACCAGGACATAGGCAGATGGTCTTGCTGACGTTGGTAAGGGATACCGTGTCGGTTCGCATAGCTGCTAGGGCTGTACACAAAAGAGAAGAACCTGATGTGAGACGGGGTGAACCCATCAATCATGTTGAGGAACAAACTTGTCAGCTCTTCATCGGGGGGATTGGGCAAAGCGGTGCGTAATACACCGTTGCGTAATGCTCGGAGTTTCTCTTCGCGGTGAGTACGCATAGCTATTTGGGACGCTTGCAAGAAGAGGGACACGAAAGCATCGTTCTGGGCCAGTTTTTCGGGCGTAAGTCCTTCGACCTGCGCCTGTAATGCCTGGAAATCGGTGTAGAAGTCAGCAAGCCACTTATCCTTCCGCTTGGTAAGCGGAGGCGTGAACACAGTTGCGAAGAACTCGCCTGCGGCTGGGCCAATAGCCCCAGCCAAGATCGCACCAAGTGGCCCAGCAAGTGCGCCACCTGCGAAGGTAGCCGCCACAGGTAGGGCCACTTTGGTGGCTGTATGCGCCCAGTCACCTGCCTCTGGTTTTAATTCATCCAGTTCATCGTTGCCAACCAAGTTATTATCAGACACAATCGACCCTTTCTATACGCAGTTCGTGCGTAGCCACTCTATTAAAACTATTGACCGCCCCTACTTTGGATGCTATCATAATTCGCATCGAAATGCATCATTTTGCACCCTTTAGCGTAACCAAAACAAAAGGAAAGCCCGACTAGTCAGGCAAATGCCTAGTCAGTCTACACAGGACGCGCCGTACTGGTCGCGTTCCACGCGGCTATCATGCTAAACGGCGCAATGCCGCATTAGTAGTTGCGGTCACCTGCGGCGAAGGGTGGGCCTGGGTCGATGTCGAGTGCTTCCCGCGTCGGTGGAAGGAGGGACTGCTCGTCGTGACAGCGCCACTTTTCACGGCCCGTAACACCTGGGACCGTTTCACCGTCGTTGATTACGTCACCCTCGGTGAAGATGTAGTAGCCGGGTTGCCTTTGCGTGCCTCAGGATTGTCCCGTTTCTGTACGCAGGAACTGCTTTGCTTACTCGGGGATAAGGACAACGCCGAAGTAGAGGAGTCACTTATGTGAATTCCTCTAGGCCACCTGCTGTGTAGGACTCGATACGGGCTATGCACTCGCTGATATGCAACAGGTATAGTTTCGCATCCTTCATAGAGGCACAGCTTCCTGTAACACTTTATCACGGATGTACCAGTGTAGGGCCTTCTCGGTGACAACATCCACTTTGCAGCCTAGCAGGTCTTGCAGATCAAGGAGCAGGCCGCTCAGGTCCAGCAGGTTGCGTCCCGGCTCTAACTCGACCAGGATGTCAACGTCGCTTTCGGGCGTGGCATCGCCGCGAGCTATAGAGCCAAACAACCGCACGTTCCGCGCGCCATGTTCCCTGGCGAGGCGCAGAATTTCCGTGCGGTTGTTCTTAACTCGTTCAGCCGTATCCATGTAGGTATCCGCATGCGAGCATATAAGGTTAGGGTCGCCAGCCTAAATATCGAGGTTGCGCACGTTGGCGGCGTGGGTCTGGATGAATTTCTTGCGGCCCATGACTACGTTGCCCATGAGCATGTCGAAGGTGGCGTCGGCTACCATGGCGTCTTCAACGGTGACCTGGCCCATGGTGCGGGTGTCGGGGTTCATGGTGGTTTCCCAGAGTTGCTCGGCGTTCATCTCGCCCAGACCTTTGTAGCGCTGGATGCTGATGTTGCCCCTGCCGCCCTCTTTGGTTAGCTGCTTGATGGCGTCCTCGCGCTCTTTTTCGGCGAAGGCCCAGATGTGGTGCTTGCCGCTGGAGACGCGGTAGAGGGGGGGCATGCCGATATAGAGGTAGCCGCCGTTGATGAGCTGGGGCATGTGGCGGAAGAAGAAGGTGAGGAGGAGGGTGCGGATGTGGCTGCCGTCCTGGTCGGCGTCGGTCATGATGACGACGCGATGGTAGCGGAGCTTGGACTCGTCGAAGATATCGCCGATGCCGGCGCCGAGGGCGGTGATGAGGGCGCGGATCTCTTCGTTGCCGAGCATTTTGTCGAGGCGGGCCTTTTCGACGTTGAGGATCTTGCCGCGCAGGGGTAGGACGGCCTGGGTGCGGCGGTCGCGGCCCTGCTTGGCGGTGCCCCCGGCGGATACGCCCTCGACGATGTAGACCTCGGACTTGGCGGGGTCGCGCTCAGAGCAGTCGGCCAGCTTGCCGGGGAGGGTGCTCGACTCGCCTGCGTTCTTGCGGACGACGTCGCGAGCTTTGCGGGCGGCGTCGCGGGCACGGGCAGCGGTGAGGCCCTTCTCGATGATCTTGCGGGCGTCGGAGGGGTTCTCCTCCAGGTACTGTAGGAGTCCTTCGGCGGTGGCCTGCTCGACGACGAGCTTGATGTCGGCGTTGTTGAGCTTGCCCTTGGTCTGGCCCTCGAACTGGGGGTTGCTGAGGCGCACGGAGACTATGGCGACCAGGCCCTCGCGCACGTCGTCGCCGGATAGGTTGGCGTCGGATTCCTTGAGGACGTTGGCCTTGCGGGCGTACTCGTTGAGGGTGCGGGTGAGGGCGCCCCGGAAGCCGGTGAGGTGTGCGCCACCGTCGATGGTGTGAATGTTGTTGGCGAAGGAGAAGACCGACTCGGAGAAGGAGTCGTTGTATTGGAGGGCGATCTCGGCGCTGGAGGTGCCCAGCTTGCGCTCGATGTAGATGGGGTCGTGGTGGACGACCTTGCGGAGCTTGTTGAGGTGGCGCACGAAAGATTGGACGCCGCCCTCGAAGTAGAAGGTCATCGAGTCCTCTTTGCCGGGGCGCTCGTCAGCGAAGGTGATCATGAGACCTTTGTTGAGGTAGCACATCTCGCGGAAGCGCTGGGAGAGGATGTCGTAGTCGTACTCGACCGTGTCGAAGATGCCGGTGTCGGCCTTAAAGATGGTGAGAGTGCCGGTGTCCTTGGCCTCGCCGACCACTTTGACGGCGGCCTTGCGGATGCCGTAGGCGTACTCCTGCCTGTAGACCTTGCCGTTCTGATAGACCTCGACGCGGCACCATTCGGAGAGGGCGTTGACGACGGAAGCGCCGACGCCGTGTAGACCGCCGGACTGGACGTAGGCCCCGCTGTCGAACTTGCCGCCGGCGTGAAGGGTGGTCATGACCACTTCGAGGGCGGATATTTTGAGCTTGGGGTGGGGCCCGACGGGGATGCCGCGGGCGTAGTCGCGCACGGCAACAGAGCCGTCTTTGCGGATGGTGATGTCGATGCGGTTGCCGTGGCCCTGCATGGCTTCGTCAACCGAGTTGTCGACGATTTCGTAGACGAGGTGGTGCAGGCCGTGGATGTCGGTGCCGCCGATGTACATGCCGGGGCGCTTGCGTACCGGCTCCAGACCTTCAAGCACCTCGATAGAGGTAGCGTCGTATTTAGCTGCCAATTATTCCTGTGCCTCCAATGCTGTTTTCCACATATGAAGCTGTTTGTCGCTATATGATTATACCACATTTGGCGGTTGTTTGCACGTGTTTGTAGTACGGGTGTTCTAAACGTTTGTGAGGAGCGGAATCGATCCCGTACATCCCGCCCCAACCCCTCCCCACTGGGGAGGGGCTTTCAAAAATAAGGGAAATGGGCGGCGAAGC
>JBAURA010000547.1:0-10417 GCA_049580985.1 Chloroflexia bacterium | reverse complement strand
GCTGTGCTCTCAGCCTTGACAGCCCGAGTGGCTTCAGCTAGAGCCGTGCTTTCAGCCTTGACAGCTCTAGTGGCTTCAGCTAGAGCCGTGCTTTCAGCCTTGACAGCTCTAATAGCCTCGGCTTCAGCCGTGCTCTCAGCCTTGACAGCCCGAGTGGCTTCAGTTAGAGCCGTGCTTTCAGCCGCTGTGGCCTGGTCTCTGGCATCTACTGCTTGCTGTCCTAGAATCACCGCAAAAACAACTGCTGCCAATGCTAAGAGGGCCACAAAGGCAATCGCTACTATGGTTTTGCGCAAACGATCTACTTCTTGTTGTTGTTTCTTTGTCTGCTGCGCATTGCTGAGCGTGAGCAACGATCGAGCGGCAGGATCACGAAGGGCAACATCGCCCCGTTTATCGAGCTCTCGCGCCTCAGCCAGGCGAACCTCGGGCAGGAGATACTTGTCCGAACGATTATTCGCCAGCCACTCCTGCAACGCCTGATCGAAACGGGTGCGCTGCTGTAACTCAAGACGCTTTTCTTTTATCGCCTGCTGAAGCCTATCCCAATTGCCGATCAAGGTCTCATGGATGATATCTACCATCTCCACCTGGGAGTCGCCTTGAGTTTCAATTGTAACGCTAAGCAACCTGGCTGTAACGAGTTCATCTATGAGACGCTCGTGCTCTGGTTGATGGTCAACCAGATCAGCCTTTAGACGGCGGCGGCGCACATCGCGTCGCGGATCGTCGTCCAGCGACACGTTTACCAGGCTAAGGAGCAATTGCAGGATCATGGCTTGCTCCTGCGGAGAGCGAGCTTCCTGTCCGTCCGGGCAATCGTTGGGTGTTATGCTCCTCTCGGTTTGCTGTGGAGTGCCAGCGCTCTTACAAGCAAATATCCTGTTAGCCCGCTCCTCAATGGCGTTGCCCAAGGTTTCATATTGGTCGAGCGTAAGCCTACCTTTGTCCCAGATGTCTTCCAGGGTGACTTGTAGTAGTGGGAGGTAGGCTGCATCGGGTGCCGTATCCTGTGCCAGCCGGTCCACTAGCGCAGGTTCCCATTGTTTCTTACCATCAGGGTATGTAGCTTGTAGAGGGCGTTGTAGGGCTTCTTTCAACTCCTTTATGCTCATAGCTCGCAAATCAATGCCTTGCTTGGCGATGTTGTAAAGATCTGAATGAGCGAACAACTCCGGAAGGTAGTCGGAGCGCATAGTAGCTATGATATGAGTGCGCAGACCAGCCAACGACGGGAGGTTGCTGAGGATATCAAAGAGCATATCCCGTTGATCCGGCGCTGATTGGGTGAATAGCTCCTCGAACTGATCGAGCACAATTAGATTGACCTGAGAAGGTGGAGTCTTTTCGCTCACCAAGCGATTAAACGCTTTTGAAGAACCAATAAGGGGCTGACTATCACCCATCAGGTCTCCAATGGGAAGGCCCAAACGTGATAGGGCAGCGGCTAATTGCGTGAGCGGCTGACGAGAGGGACGAAGAACAGCACGCGCGGTAGGGATAGGAACTTTTCGCTCGTTATAGTACTGCTCCAGGGCAGGCAATATGCCTGCCATCGCTAGCGATGATTTACCGCTACCGCTGCTTCCTGTAATAAACAGCAGGTTTCTCTCAGCGCCCGGATCAGTGAGCAGATTGACGGCCCTGGTGATTGTCTCATCTCGTCCAGCATAGAGATTTCGGTCTGTATACGTAAAACTGCGCAATCCAATATACGGATTGCGTAAACCAGTTACATCGAACTTCTGTTCAGCTTCATAGACATCATCTCCAATACGGATGTCTCTAGCTGATACCTGGTTTAGGTTAACGGCAGCAGGCTCGCGTGGAAGGCTTGCTGCCTCTACGAGTTTGGGCTTTCTCCTTCCCGTTTTGTATCGACAGCGCTCACGTTCTTGATACTCATTTCGCCCGAAACATCCACGTCTTTGGCACGAACAGCAGTAGCATTTCCTTCAGCAATGATATCTTCAATCCTTAAAACTGCCGCTCTTACGCGCTCCAGGTCAACCCCTATAGCAGATGCAGCTTCGGGCGCGCGGGCGTTCACGACATCGATTACTTCCTTGGCCTTGCGGAGCACTTCTTCATCTTGCTTGACCGCAGTGCTCTCTAAGTCCTCTTTAAGAGAATCCCGTTTACTGTTGGATGCTGGATTGACTTCTAGGCTAGATACGCTTGCACTAGCGTGCCCGAACCTGCTCAGAATCAGCCCTTTCAGACCTTCGTATGCGTCTTTGACGGCCTTCTCTGCCGTGGGCTTCAGACCAGCAGCCGCACCCAATGCCAAAGCCGTCACTATTAAAGTAATTGGATCCATAGCAATTCTCCTATTCTCTAATAAGAGAGAACAACACAAATACTCACTAGCCATACAATAAAGATGGTTATGGCCTCAATCATAACCGATCTTTTTTCCTTGTCAATAGGGGTCAACCCCAAGGAATAGACCTTAGTGTGATTAGTCTTTTGCAAGAATGTTTGCCACCTCTCACTCTTCATGATCGGATCTTTGGGAGGTAGTATGGTTGTGTATCAATGTAATTGCCTTGGACGAAATTGCACAGCCTCCGCCAAGTGCGCCGCTTCTATCTTATCGCTCCCGGCTAGGTCGGCTATGATGCGGGAGAGCTTTAGGATGCGGTGGTAGGCGCGGGCTGAGAGGTGTAGCTAGCGCATGGCGGCTTTGGGCAGGGATTGGGGTGTGGCGTCGGGTCCATTCCCCAGAGGAGGCATACCACCTACGGAGTGACGCAACCTGGGAAGAAGGTGTTAGCCACTATCTTGCTTGCCTGCCCTCTCGTGGCGTTGTTGCCAGGTCGGAAGTATGGCCGGTTGTCAGGCAGCACGCACGTCTCTCCGGGACCTCCACATGGGTACCCTGACATTATCCCTCTGTCTGCCAACCGCCAGATCCAGTCATAGAAGGTGGAACCGGGGAGTATGTCCTCGAACTGCTGGGGTCCTGGTGTGTCCGTGTACCCTGCCGCTTCCGATACTATCTTGCTCAGTTGGCCTCTCGTCACGTTGGCGTTGGGTCGGAAGTAAGGCAGGTTGTCGGGGAGTACACAAGGCTCCCCAGGTCCACCACACGGGTACCCCGCGATGATGCCACGATTGGCGAGGCGACCTATGAAATTGAAGAAGGTAGAGCCTACAGGTACGTCCTCGAACTGTTGAGCGCCTGGGTCATCATCGAAGCCAGCGGCGTTGGAGACTATCTTGGATAGCTGGCCTCTTGTAACGTTATTGTTGGGGCGGAAGCAGGGATTCCCCTCCTCACACCCAGTCGTATAGCCGTTAATGATGCCCCTACAGGCCATGCATCTAATGAAGGAGTAGAAGGTAGCGCCGGGAGGCACGTCTGTGAACTGGATGGGGCAGGAGGTGGGGATAGCGGTCGCCTGGGGGGTGGCGGTGGGCTGACCGTCAGGCGTATTGGTGGGTGGCAACGCTGTGTTGGTGGCGGTAGCCGTGGGGGGCACAGGAGTGTTGGTAGAGGGGGTTGGGGTACCGCCAGGAAGGATGTGGAGGAAAGCGGCAGAGATAGGGCCCCAGCTCTGGTAGCCCTGGTAGTTGTTGACGCCCCGCCCTCTCACGAACAAGATGTGTCTTCCCACAGTAAGTGAGCCTGTGGAGACTGTCGCCACTACACCCTCCGTGAGAGAGTTATAACTGCCGTCGGTGGGGTCCATCGGGAAGGGAGTACCGCCTGCCCAGGGTGGGGTGTCTATGTAGTATTCGGCGGCGGCTACGTTCTGCACATAGGCGTTACCATTCCAGTTGTAATTGATGGTGGCGGTGAGGGTGGGATCGGTGCCCTGGGTCACTGTCATGGGCGTGGTAGTGACGACGTTGGCATCGGGGCCACGGGTGAGCAGATAGGGAGTGCGGGCTATCTTGGCCTGGTAGATGAGCACGCCCTTGTTTTCGGGCCATAAACCCCGTGAGCTGCCGCAGCCAGGGTTGTCCAGGCACGAATACTGGGGCGAGAGGCCGCCGTCCAACTCGGTCGTGAAGCCGGGGATACCCAACTCGCCGTACGACCAGTCGAGCGTAGCGCCGTCGACGCCATAGAGGCAGTTAGGAGGCTGGCAGGAGGGATAGCCATTGCCATCCGCGTTGAAGGCGGACATGTGGGCGCCGATGTTGCTTATGTCGGCGTTATTGGGCGAGGGTTGGCCGGTCCAGCCCCAGGCGTACAGGTTGAGCTGGGCCGCGGTGTGCATGCTCTGGTATATGCCGGTGGTCGTGATGGGGGCGGGGTCGTTATTGTTGGGGCCGCGCTGGTCCGGGATGAGCTGCTGTATCTTTGATACGACCGCCTGCGTTTCCTCCTCAGAGCCTGGTGAAGGACCACGGTAGGTCTGGTCACAAGGGTTGCCGCTGGAGCCGCTGCAACAGCCCCAGAGGAAGGGGAAGTTGCGATTGAGGTCGGTTCCGAATTGCCCGAACGAAGGGCAGCCATCGTCCCAGTCGGCGTTCTTGCGCTGGGGGTAGGGGTTGTTGCCTCCGGACTCTACCATGTGGTGCCCATCCGGGTTGAGCACCGGCAGCACCCACACTTCGTGGTGGTCCACCAGCCAGCGCGCGTCGGGATTAGTGTTGTAGCCGTCGAGTAGCCAACTGATGAAGCGCGTAGCCAACTCGGGCGTGGCAATCTCGAGGGGGTGGATGCCGGCATCGAACCAGAAGATGGGCTTGGGGCCGGGTATGTCGCGATTGGTAATGCGCAGCACCCACAGGTCGAAGCCGTTCCAGGTGTTGGGTTGGGTGCATTGCCCCAGGTGGGTCTTGCACCAGGAGTCGCCGATATCGATCTTCTCGGCGAGGGTAGGATTGGTGGCTACATGCTGGTCGAGGAAGGCTTCGATCTCTTCCATCGTCCTGTAACCGCCGTAAAACGGGTTCGGAATGGGGGTGTCGGGGTTGGCCTGCTCGGTCTGTTCGCGGTCGATTTCGACGCGGAGGCCACGCTTCCGGAGGTTGTCGTATGTAGCCCAATCTGTGTAGACGGTGAGGAAGCCGCCGAGGGTAGCTACCTCCGCAGCCCCTAGCTCGACGGCGAGGCGGTCGCGCTCGGCGTGGTCGCGGAAGTAGACGCGCAACACGAGTACTTCGGGGCTATCAGCCCAGGTTGGGGAGGAGACATTCAGGGAGAGGGCCGACCTCACGTTCGCCACCGGGACCAGGCTAAGAGAGAGGAGGAGCAGCGTCGCTATTAGCTGATATGGCAAGCGTCTGAGGTTTGCGGACATAGGGGTGCTCTCATTCTACTCACATACTAAGGGTAAATGGTCCACGTTGGCGCTCACAGAATCAGGTCAGACTAACGCATCAAGGCCGAGTGCAAATTCAATCGCGCTACGGACCGCGCGCATTTTGTCGGGTGACAGGTGGGCGATGAAAGGGCCGACATTTGTTTTGGGCACGGTTTGTATGTTGTCGCAGTTGACGGCGCAATCGGTCGACAGGCCATCGGCTGTGCTGAGAGCTACTTCCGAGGGGATGCCTCTGACGGTGGAGGTGATGGGCGCGATGGTGACGCTCGCCAGGTAGGCTATTGCTGAATCGCGAGTGAGGATCAATACGGGGCGGCGCTTGTCGGGTGATCGGAAGGTGTACCAGCGCACATCTCCTTGGTTCATTCGTCGCCCCATGCCTGTTCGGCAGTCCATACGTCGAATTCACCGGATTGAACCGGATGTTTGGCATATCCCTGGGCGTGCGCATTCTCCAGTTCGGTAATTGTGTATTTGCGGATAGCAGCCTGTAGAGCCTCGCGAATGAAGGCGGACCGGGTAGTGTCAAGCGCGGCAATCAAACTGTCAACTGCTTCGAGCAAGGGTTCATCGATTGTCATCTGGATTGTTTTCAATTTGGGTCTCAGTTATGTGGGTTCTAATCCACATTATACTCCACATAGATTTCGTCGACAAGCAAGAAGACCTATGACATTTGTCGAGGTCTATATTGGACGGCCTCGGCGAGGTGGGCGGCTTCGATGCGCTCGCTCCCCGCCAAGTCGGCTATAGTGCGGGAGAGTTTGAGGATGCGGTGGTAGGCGCGGGCTGAGAGGTGTAGCTGGCGCATGGCGGCTTTGGTGAGCGATTGGCCGGCGGCGTCTAGGTCGCAGTGGTCGCGGATTTCGGCGGGGCGCATCTCGGCACAGGGGGGATGGGATATTCATATAAAGTTGGCGGGCCGCATCCTGAGATTGCTCTTTCTGAGTAACGCCCCATGCTCTAAAGGTCAAGTACCGCGCCTCATGTGGAGGCACCGTAATTGGGAGATCAAGCTAGCAGGGAGAGCCATGAGACCATTCGAGTACGAGTGTACAGCACAACTTATTTTCATACTTAGGAGTTAATCATATGAACAAGCCGGATGTTGACCTGAAGAATAAGGAAGGTTAGGGTACTTGAGCATCCAGGGAGGCTTTGAAGTCCTTGCAGTTTGTGTTTGTGATTTCAAACAGATCAGAAACCGTTTGCGTTGATGGAGCCTGTATATATTTACTGCCAAATTTGAAGCTCCATATGTATATAGGAGGCTGGCTTCTAATATCCGCATAGGCTACACGTGCCTCTTCTAGAGTGGCGAAAGATACTCTTGACGTGCCGACTGCTCGGAAAATCCATCTTTTTGTTTGGTTCGCGTTCAGAGGAATGGCTATAAAGAGCTCCTCCTTTCGTTCAAATATTCTTGGGAAAGACCACTCAAAATCAGCGGCTGTGTCAGGGCTTGTCCCGTTGTGGAAAAAGGCCGCTTCAAGGGAAACCGCACTACCACCTTCGTTGCGGAAAGGCACCGTCATATCAAGATATGAATAGAGTGAAAAGGTGTTGACGTTTTCATCCTTGCAAGCATAGATGAAAAAGAGGGAGCTAAGCGGATCAACTATTATGACATTAGCCTTGCTTGCTTCATCCAGCTTACGGCTAGTGTCATAGGAGTTGAACAGCGCTAAGAGGGCAATAACAGTTGCACCGAGTGAGGCGATGGCAGATATAGCGCTCCAGATAGCGCCACTAGAGGAGGATCTATTTGATGCACTCACGTATGTGGCTCCTATTTCCGAATCCGACGTACCATTATTGGTAAGGCGGGTGGGAGAGGCAGAGTAAGTACGGACGGGCATTGTGGTTTATGCTCGCCAGTACCGCAACTGGGAATACATAGGTGTCCCACGTTTGCTCATGATTATCATATCAGATCTATTACGACGTCATAAGGCACTCCCAGGATCATGATAATTGTCTAGGACGATATTGCACAGCCTCCGCCAAGTGTGCCGCCTCGATGCGATCGCTACCAGCCAGGTCGGCTATGGTGCGGGAGAGCTTGAGGATGCGGTGGTAGGCGCGGGCTGAGAGGTGCAGCTGGCGCATGGCGGCTTTGATGAGCGATTGGCCTGCGGGGTCGAGGTCACAGTGGTCGCGGATTTCGGCGGGGCGCATCTCGGCGTTGGTGGTGATGCCCTGGGTGGAATGGAAGCGGTCGCGCTGGCGCTTGCGGGCGGCTTCTACGCGGGCGCGGATGGTGGAGGAAGGTTCGCCCAGGCGGCGGTCGGAGAGCTTTTCGTAGTCGACGCGGGGAACTTCGATGTGGATGTCTATGCGGTCGAGGAGGGGACCTGAGATCTTCTTCTGGTAGCGGGTGATGGTGGAGGGGGAGCAGGTGCACTCTTTGACGAGGTCGGTGTAGTAGCCACAGGGACAGGGGTTCTGGGCGGCGATGAGGACGAAGTTGGCGGGGAAGGAGAGGGTGCCGCTGGCGCGGGTGATGGTGACGATGCGGTCTTCGAGAGGCTGGCGGAGGGTCTCGAGGGACTGGGAGGTGTATTCGGGTAGCTCGTCAAGGAATAGGACGCCCCGGTGGGCCAGGGTGATCTCGCCTGGGCGGGGGATGCGACCGCCGCCTACGAGGCCGGCATGGGAGATGGTGTGGTGGGGGGCGCGGAAGGGGCGCTGGCGGATGAGGGGCCTCGATGAGGGCAGCATGCCGGCTATGGAGTAGATCTTGGTGACTTCCAGCATCTCTTCGGGGACCATGGCGGGGAGGATGGTGGGGGTGCAGCGAGCGAGAAGGGTTTTGCCCGCGCCTGGAGGGCCGGACATGAGGAGGTTGTGGCCGCCGGCTGCGGCTACTTCGAGGGCGCGCTTGACGTGCTCCTGGCCTTTGATGTGGCTCATGTCTACGGGGTAGTGGCCGTCCTGCTCTTCTTCGGATGGAGGCTCGGCCTTGTAAGGGACGATGCTGCCTTGCGCCAGGGGGTGATTGTTGAGGTGGAGGACTAGCTGGCGGAGGGTGGTGACGGGGAGGATCTCGACACCGCCGATGAGGGCGGCTTCGGGGGCGTCCTCGGCGGGGACGTACACGCGCTTGATGTTGTGCTCGCGGGCCATGGCGACCATTGCGAGGACGCCGTTGGTGTGGCGGACCGCGCCGTCGAGGCCAAGCTCGCCCAGGAAGACGGTGCCACTTGTGTCGCCGTGGATCTGGTCGGTGGCAGCCATCATGCCGAGGGCAATGGGGAGGTCGTAGGCAGGCCCCTCTTTGCGCAGGTCGGCGGGGGCCAGGTTCACCACGATGCGCGAGGGTTGGGGGATCATGCCGCCTGAGTTGCGGATGGCAGAGCGGACGCGCTCTTTCGACTCGTTGACGGCGGCATCGGGCAGGCCGACTATCGCCATTGAGGGCAGGCCGGCGCGGCTGACGTCCACTTCGACCTCTATGAGCGAGCCTTCAAGGCCGACTACGGCGCAGCTCAGGACGCGGGCGAGGGACATCAGAACCTCCTCCAATCGAAGTAATACCAGGGCACAAAGACGGCTACTATCTGGCCGATAGCTACGAGCACCAGAGGAAAAGCCCGCATTTATACGAATTGCAGCGCGATTATAGCACTGAGATACTCAGGTTGGCAAAGTGATAACAATGTGTATTGATCGGGCCATAGGCTAATGAAAGGATTTCGGATTTAGATTGCGGATTATTGAATAGCTAAAGGGTGAAGAAGGAGGAGGTTACGAAGGAAGGTGTGTTTTTTATCGCGGAGAAGATAGGAGGAGCGGAGAACGCGGAGGTTATTTTGGATTTCAGATGGTGAAACTGGTTTCATACTGATTATAGCACACATGTTCTGTTAATGATAGTAGCCATTTGGGTTAATTTATGGCAATTTAGGGTTTTATGGCTTTGGCGTTTTAGCGGGGGTGGTGGCAAACCACAGGGCTGCGACTGAGAGGGCTACCAGGGTGAGGGGCGCTGTTACGTCCCAGATGGGCGGCATGCCGACTGAGGCCAGGCTTGGGCGGTAGACGGCGGCTGTCAGCCCGTCCAACAGGTAGCGCGTCTCGACCAGCACGGGGGAATGGGCCGGGTCGTAGATGGTGATGGCCTCGCCAGGCTCGCCCGCCAGGAGGAGGCCGTAGTTGCGGTAGTAGACCTGGAAATCGACGAACGCGCCGGGGATGTTGACTAGCGCGCCTAGCACGCCGAGGGTGAGCCAGGCTGGGAGGATCAGACGGTGGACGGTGGACGGTGGACGGTTGTCAGTTGTCGGTTGTCGGTTGTCAGTTGTCAGTTGTCGGTTGTCGGTTGTCGCAGAAGGGGAGTCAGGTGTTGGGGTAGATTCTGGGGTTGGCAGTTGGTGGGTGTTAGCCAGGGGGGCGAGCGCCCATATTAGAAGGGGGAGGATGGGCATTATTAGGCGTGGGCCCCAGGCGAAATTGCCGGTCCAGGCCCACCAGAGGGCGTTGAAGATTAAGCCTAGCACTACCTCGGCGATTATGATGAGGGCCGCCAACCTGCCTACGCTGCCGCCTCGCCTGAACATGAGCCAGAGGCCGAGGGGCGCTAGGAGGACTACGGGCGCATAGAGAAAGATGCTTTTGCCGGGGCTGAAGAGGAGGCCGAACAGGCCCTCAATGAGAGGAGTGCTGAAACCCGGCTCCTTTTCGTAGCCGGAGCGGAAGACGGCGTCGGGGAGGGGGAAGTAGCGCACGTAGTTGTACCAGGCCTGGACGAGGAGGGCTAGTAGAGGGCCGAGGGCGAAGCAGAAGACGCGAAACGCGAAACGCGAAACGCGAGAAAGAGGACTGAGGACTGAGGACTGAGGACTGAGAACCGAGAGCCAGAGGACGGCTAGTCCGATGGGCAGCCAGTAGACGGCGAACGCGGGCTTGAAGAGAATCATCGCGCCCAGGCATAGGCCGGCCAGGAGGGCGCGTTGGGGGGTGGTTGTCGGTAGTCGGTAGTCGGTAGTCGGTAGTCGGTTGCCGGTTGTTGGTTGTCGGTTGTCGGTTGATGGTGGAGGGTTGGGGAGGATGAGGAGTATGGCGGCTAGCAGGAGCAGGGCGCCGGCAGGCTCGGAGAAGAAGGTGCGCCCGTAGTTGAGGGCGGGGGTTGCGAG
>JBAURA010000546.1:0-6122 GCA_049580985.1 Chloroflexia bacterium | reverse complement strand
CCCGTGCCGCGCAGATGAGAGAGGGCAAGCTCGGCTCCCGCCGCTTCCACGATGTCGCGCCTGTGGGCCGTGCTGCCGCCGCTGTAGATGTGGAGGGCGGGGTCGGGCCGCAACTGCTCCTCCTGGTCGAGTATATACCGCTCGTGCAAGCTCTCCGGGTAGCGGGTGTAAGCCCGCACCACTTTCTCCCGCGCCTCTTGCAGTGGGAAGGGAGGGTCCCAGCCCTGTATGGCCTCACCCACCAGCTTACCCGCCATCTCTATAGCCACTCCTGCCCGCCGCAGCTTGCATCCGAGCCTGAATATGGCCGTGCCGCGCTGTGCCTCCGGCACTCCGTCCAGTTGTGTTTCTATTCCGTTCATCTGTGTCTCCTTATATAGGCGGGCAGCCTCCGCGCCTGAAATGATCGGGGGTGGCTATGCCGTGCCAGGCCCGCGGAGTGCAAGCTACAAAAGTCATGCGGCATAGGACGCATTACCCCCTCTATATGCTATATGGCATTTCCCATCGTTTTCTGGACAGGCAATTTGTGCGTAATCGCAACGAAGCCGAATCGAATTTGCATTTGCCCGGCAACTTGTAACAGCTCAGAGTTGGGGTAGAGAAAACCGGATCGTAGGGGCACCCCTTGTGGGTGCCCTCTTGCGGCGAGATCCAGGTATGCAAACAGGGCACCCACAAGGGGTGCCCCTACGGCCTTTCCGCCGTAAGTCTGAACGCTCACGGCAACTTGACATATTGTGGGGCAAGTGGTATGCTTGTATAGTAGATAATGTATCGCGCCATCATAATAGACCCACATAGAGCCTGGGAATCTCCCGGCTCTTTTTGTTTCTTCCGGCATGTGCGCTCTACAGGACTCTTGCGGGGCGAGGTGTCATGTCAGGCGGTTAAGTACGGAGAAATACGTAAGCGCGCCATGCCACGCATCGAGAACGGAAGCACAAACAGGAGGAGAAGATGAAACTCATCATAGCGGGTAGCCGCGAGATCGCGGACATAAACGTGGAGGCAGCCGTGGCTGCATCAGGGTTCAGGAGCGAGATAACCGAAATAGTGTCGGGCGGGGCGGGGAGCGCCAACACCTCGGGCGCGGAGTGGGCTGCCCTGTCGCGCATACCGGTGAAGGTATTCGCCCCCGACTGGACACGCTTCGGGCAGAGCGCCGACGTGAAGCGTAACGAGCAGATGGTCGAATATGCCGATGCCCTCCTGGTGATCTGGAACGGCAAGTCCACAGGCATCCGCAGCCTGCGCGATAGCGCTATCCGGGGCGGCTTGCAGGTGTACGTACACACGGTCGCGTAGCGGCAGGGGTACAAACACACAGAAAAAGGTCAAGATTGGTCGTACAGCGACCTATCTTGACCTTTTTCTTTTCTATAATCGGCTGTTTGGTATAATACCTTACCGGCGGGTTCGCAATATACTCAGCATTGGAAGGAGGACCTTAGCCATGAGGTCAATTCGGCACGGGAGATCCTTGTCCTATCTAATAGGCGGCATATCGCTGCTCGCGGGCATGGCCCTGGCGGTCGCCAACCGCGTGAGCCGGCATGGCAAGAACGGCTCTCGGCCCGCCAGCCTCCAAGGGGTTGGCGTGGGCGAGAAGCTTGAGTACGGCTTGCCCAAAACCTCCAGCGTACCGATGGTCGAGCGCGGGCTGGTGGCGATCTTCAGCGTGGTCAACAAGAGGGTTGAGTGGCACAAGCTGCCGTTGCCGCTGGCGGTCCTCAACCTGCTGGCGTTGCGGGTGCAATTGCGCGAGCACAACCTGCACGACACCACGCCCATCGACCGCATGGACGACATCCCCGTGTCGAAGCAGGGCACGCACGTCCTCTACCAGCGCACGCCGGAGGGCACCTTCAACGACCTGCAATACCCGCGGATGGGCAAGACCGGCGTGCGGTTTGGGCGCAACGTGCCGGTCGAATACACCCACCCGGACCCCGAACCGAAACTGCTCACACCCAGCCCGCGCCTGGTCAGCCGCAAGCTGATGACGCGCACCGAGTTCATCCCGGCCACCATCCTCAATATACACGCCGCCGCCTGGATCCAGTTCATGACCCACGACTGGTTCAACCACGGCCCCAACCGCAAAGACGCTCAGCTTGAGATACCACTGGCGGACGACGACCCCTGGACCGACAGGCCGATGCGCATCGAGCGCACCCCCATCGACCCCACCCGCACCCCCGAAGAGGACCGCGCGGGCAAGCCGCCCGCCTACGTCAACACGCAATCGCACTGGTGGGACGGCTCGGCCATCTACGGCTGCGACGACGCCACCTGCGCCGCGTTGCGCACCATGCGCGACGGCAAGCTGAGGACCGACCACGGACGACTGCCCCTCGACCCGGAGACCGGCCTCTCGATAACAGGCTTCAACGGCAACTGGTGGATCGGGCTGGGGCTGATGCACACTCTCTTCACGTTGGAGCACAACGCCATAGCCGACCGTATCAAGCGCGAGTACCCGGGCTGGAACGACGAGCAGCTATACCAGACCGCCCGCCTGGTCAATGCCGCGCTCATGGCGAAGATCCACACCGTCGAGTGGACCACCGCCATCCTGCCGAACCAGGCGCTGCAAATCGGCATGAACGCCAACTGGTGGGGTCTACAGAGCGAGCGCCTCAACAAGGCCTTCGGCAGGCTGACGGGCGACGAGGCGATCAGCGGCATCCCAGGCTCGGAGACCGACCACCACGGCGCGCCCTTTACACTGACCGAGGAGTTCGCCGCCGTCTACCGCCTCCACCCACTCATCCCCGACGAGATCACCATCTCCTCTCTCGAAACGGGCAAGGTGCTGAAGAAGCTCGACTTCATCCAGGTAGCCAACCGCAACGCCGCCACCGTCATGGACGACCAGGTGGGGGTGAACGACCTGTGGTACTCGTTCGGTACGTCGCATCCGGGGGCGGTGACGCTGCACAACTTCCCGCGCTTCTTGCAGGACCTGCAAACCCAGGACGGCGCGCACGTGGACCTGGCCGCCGTCGATATCATGCGGGATAGGGAGCGTGGGATACCGAGGTACAACCAGTTCCGCAGGCTGATCCACCGGCAGCCGGTGCGCTCATTCGAGGAGTTGACGCCGAACAAGGAGTGGCAGAAGGAGTTGCGCGAGGTGTACAACAACGACATTGAGGCCGTTGACCTGCAAGTGGGCATGTTCGCCGAGACGCCGCCGGAGGGGTTCGGCTTCAGCGATACCGCGTTCCGCATCTTCATCCTGATGGCCTCGCGCCGCCTCAAGAGCGACCGCTTCTTCACCACCGACTACAACGCGAAGGTGTACACGCAGGCGGGCATGGACTGGATCAACAAGAACACGATGGTGACTATCCTCATTCGCCACTACCCGGAGCTAGCCGCCACATTGCGAGGCGTGAAGAACGCGTTCGCGCCCTGGCCTAAGATCCATTAATCGTAGGGGCGGGTCCCCGTGCCCGCCCTCTCGCCTTACCCCGATCTTCACGGCATGCCACCAGGGCGGGCACGGGGATCCGCCCCTACAAATTTGCGTCAGCGCTGCCTGCTAATGATATAATGCTCTTGCGCGGACGGGTCCTTATGCCCGCCTGCGTGGTGCTATTGTAAGGACGAGTCCTTGTGCTCGCCTTTGGCATGCTGGCGAGATAGAGCACAGAGGGGGTTGGCGATGAGCGGTAGAGGGGTGTATTCCGTGAGCCGGGGGCGCATAGCCCGTGCCGTTATTGCCGTCATGATTACGGTACCCTCGATGCTGGCCCTGGCATCGAGCAACACGGGCCGGGCCGCCACTTCTCGCGATGAGCAGGCTGTCATTGCCAACAACGCACCTGTAGACCTGCCGTACGCGCAAGTGCAAGGTCCAGACTTGTGCGAGTTGCTGAAGCAGGTCGCGGGCAGCGAGCCTGTAAATCAGGCCCCAGGCGTGGGCAAGCCCGGGGCTGACTATCAATGCACGATGGCGATGAGGAACGGCGCTTACATGACGCTGACCAACTTCGGGGTGGAACAGGCGAGGGTGCACGTCGACCTAGAAAAGAGCAGGAGTGGGGGCTGGGTGGCCAACGCCCTCGGAGACGCGGGCTATGGCTTCGAATCTCCGGCCCATGAGAGCCCCGACCCCTATTTGGGCTGGTCTGCAATCTACCTGATATATGCGCGCGGCTGCTACTTCGTGCAAGCATCGGGCGGGAAGGACCCCGATACGCGCAAGCCCGCCGACCAACCCGCGATACCTGCAATAGCCTCCGCCCTGGATAGCGCTCTGCAACAACCTCCCTACTCTGCCTGCGGAGGCACTCCACAACCCGGCCTGGACCTCACGATAGACCACATAGAGGTGGTGCAGGTAGTCCAGACTGTGGGGAACGATATCAAGTTAGTGGCGGGCAAGAAGACGGTGGTGCGCGTCTTCCCGAGGGCGAGCGGCACAGCCCTGGGCGGGGTCGCCAGCAACGTGGAGGCATCGCTCTTTTTCTGGCCCGAGGGTGGGGAGGAAATCGAACTCAAGCCTACGGGGAATTGGTCTGTGAATCTCATCCCTGGCGCCGAGCCGGAACGCGAGAAAACGGAGGGTTCGATCAACTTCGTCATTACGCCCGAAATGGCGGCTTCAGGGCCGTTCAGCCTGCGGGTGGTAGTCAATCCCGAGCGTGTAATCGAGGAGAAGAGCTACGGGAACAACGAGATCGTAGAGCCGTTCGAGTTCGTCCAGCGCAACGGCCTGCGCGTTGGATACGTGCGCATAGGCTACAAGCCACCGTCCCAGTCGACCTTCTCCTGGCCCACGTCGGACCTGAGCAAGTACGACGTCATGCTGAGGAAGCTACTTCCGGCTTCAGAGGCGGGCGTGGAGTATTACGAGCTGCCCTGGCGCGTGCGCCACACCAGGAGCTCTTCCACAGTAGATATGGGAGGAGATCTCCTCCTCTACTTGAGGGAGTTCCGCGAGCAAATGAAGTCAGACAAGCCGGACGTGCTGGTAGGCTGGCTGGACAGCCAATACTCCACGGGTTTTGAGTATGGGGGGCTTGCCGAGGGCACCCCGGCGGGGCTGTCGGGCAGCGTCGCCATCGCGCTGGACTACCACAGCGCTGAGTCGGCGGCGATCCTCGCGCACGAAGTGGGCCATAACCTCGACCTCGACCACACCGGAACCACACGCGATCCCAACCCGCCGTGCCAGCTCTCTTCGAACAGCAACTCAAACTACTGGCCCAAGGAGTATAACAACAGCGCGGCGATACGCGAGCCTGGCTTCGACACCGTCGAAATGAAGGTCATACCGAGCAGTTATTACGATATCATGAGCTACTGCGGCACAAATCGCTGGATAACACCTTTTCACTACAGGCATTTGTTCGACCAGAACGTGAAGCCTGCCCAGCAGTATAAAGGCGGTACGGTAGGGGATATCATCACGCGGGGGTGGGGCTGGGTAAGGGGTGGCGGTGGCGCGCCCAGGTTCGAGCTTGTGCGCCCGACTGACGACAATTCCGGCGGGAATGCCTCGCCTGCCCTGTCCCGTTCCAGTCGGGCGGTTGGTGGCTTCGGCCTCGACTTTGCCGATAGCCTGCTGTTTGCCGGTGCGCAGAAGAGGGTCGCGTTCCAGAGCGAGGGCACAGGCAACTACTGCCTGCGCTTCCTCGATGCGAATGGTGGGGCGCTGTATGAGCGCTGCTTCGAGCCGAGCTTCGTGGACCAGGAGACCCTTGAGCCGATCGAGGAAACAGGTTTCGTTTTGTCGGTGCCCGATCCCGGCGATTTCGTGCGCGTAGCCCTCATACAAAAGGAGGGGGGAGCGGAGCGCGAGATAACGGCCATCGAAGCCAGCGCTCCTCCTGCCGTTACTATCACATCGCCCAAGGCAGGCGACAGGTGGGAAGGGGAGCACACTATCGAATGGTCGGGCACGGACGCCGATGGCGACGAGCTACGATACGATATCCAGTACAGCCCCGACGGCAAGAAGACGTGGTACCCCCTGGAAGTACGCTCCTACGAGACGAGCTATACCTTCTCCACCGACGAGATCCTTCCGAGCGATCAGACGTACATCCGCGTGATGGCAAGCGACGGCTTCGATACATCTCATGCTGACGTGGGGCCGCTCGTCGTGC
>JBAURA010000545.1:0-3607 GCA_049580985.1 Chloroflexia bacterium | reverse complement strand
GTTTGGTGCTCGCATCCAGATATGGACAGCTAGCTACAACCGCTAGTGCTCCCGCAAGTATTGCACTTCAAGCACGTTCCGTTGCGCACCAGGGTGAAGTTGCCGCACTCCCGGCAGCCTTCGCCTTCGTAGCCTTTGAGGCGGGCTTCGGCTATGGCTTCGTGCTTGATGGAGGTGGCTGTAGCCGCGGCGGTGGCGGGCTTGGGCACGACGGCTGTGGCGGTGAGGGTGATGGCGGCTGAGGAGGAGCCGTTGCCGTTGGCCGCCTTCGCGTGGCCGTTACCGTTACCATTGCCGTTGGTGTGGGCGGGAGATTGGATGTGGGGTGAGGGGGTGGCTTTGGTGGCGGGGCCGATGATGGGAGTGGGGCGCTTCTGCTCCAGGTTTTGGACCGAGTCGCCACGGGACTGCTCGCCTTCGGGGAGGTGGGCCAGGTCGAGGCGGTCGAGGTAGCAGATGGCAAGCTCGCGGAAGATGTAGTCGATGACGGAGGTGACCATCTTGACGTGGTCGTTGCCGATCACGCGGCCCGCAGGCTCGAAGCGGGTGTAGATGAAGGCGTCAACGTACTCTTCCAGCGGCACGCCGTACTGGAGGCCGAGGGAGACCGCGATGGCGAAGCAGTTCATGACGGAGCGGAAGGCCGCGCCCTCCTTGTGCATGTCGATGAAGATCTCGCCCAGGCGACCGTCCTCGTACTCGCCGGTGCGGATGTAGAGGTTGTGGCCGGCTATGTTGGCCTTCTGGGTGTAGCCCGCGCGGCGGTTGGGGAGCTTCTGGCGGCGGGCGATGTAAGAGGTCTGGACGGCCTGCGCTGCCGCAGCCGCTATCTCCATCACGCGCTGGGTGGTGGGGATGCCGCCCGCTTCTTCCTCGTCCTCGTCTTCTTCCTCGCGGGTGACGAAGGTGAGGACGGGCTGGCTCAGCTTGGAGCCGTCGCGGTAAAGGGCCACGGCCTTGATCATGAGCCGCCACGACTTCATGTAGAGGTCCTCTACCTCCTGGATGGTGGCGGTGGACGGCATGTTGATCGTCTTGGAGATAGCGCCGGAGATGAAGGGCTGCGCGCCCGCCATCATGTGCAGGTGGGAAGCGGAAGAGAGGTAGCGCGTGCCGGTGCGCCCGCACTTGTTGGCGCAGTCGAAGACGTTGAGGTGCTCGTCCTTGAGGCCGGGCGCACCCTCGACGGTCATCGTGCCGCACACGTAGTCGTTGGCGGCGGCGATGTCCTGCCTGGAGAAGCCGAGGGCGGGGAGGATGCCGGCGCGGTCGTTTAGCTGGTCGTCGCTGAGGTTGAGGACGTTCTTGCAGAACTCCTCGCCCAGCACGAAGGGGCTGAAGGCGAACCCAAGCTCGAAGGCCGAGGGGAGGGCCGCTTCGATGCGCTCCAGGGCGGCATCGTCGAAGCCGAGCAGGCGCAGGTTGTCGTGCGTGATGGCGGGCGAGCCGACGAGGGTGCCGTGGCCGACCGCGTACTTGACGATGTCATCGATCTGCTCGTCGTTATAGCCCAGGTACTTGAGGGCCGGGGGGACGGACTGGTTGATGATCTTGAAGTAGCCGCCGCCAGCCAGCTTCTTGAACTTCACGATGGCGAAGTCAGGCTCAATGCCGGTGGTGTCGCACGACATGACGAGGCCGATGGTGCCTGTGGGCGCGATCACGGTGACCTGGGCGTTGCGGTAGCCGAACTTCTCGCCCTTTTCGAGCGCGTCGTCCCAAGATTCCTTGGCGGCTGCCAGCAGGATGGGCGGGCAGTTGGCCGGGGAGATGCCGGCGGGCTTGACGGTGAGAGATTCGTACTCGGCATCGGCGGCGTTGTAGGCGGCGCGGCGGTGGTTGCGGATCACGCGCAGCATGGGGTCGCGGTTGGCGTCGTAGCGCTTGAACGCGCCCAGCTCGGAAGCGATCTCGGCGGAGGTGGCGTAGGCCACGCCGGTCATGATGGCGGTGAAGGCGCCGCAGAGGGCGAAGCTCCGGGGGGAGTCGTAGGGGATGCCGAGCCGCATCAGGAGCGCGCCCAGGTTGGCGTAGCCGAGGCCGAGGGTGCGGTAGAGGTAGGAACGCTCGGCGATCTCTTCGCTGGGGTACTGGGCCATGGCGACCGAGATCTCCAGGGTGAGGGTCCAGAGGCGGCAGGCGTGCTTGTAGGCGGGCACGTCGAGGACGGAGTTCAGGTCGTCCGTCTGGAAGTGCATCAGGTTGAGGCTAGCCAAATTACACGCGGTATCATCTAGGAACATGTACTCACTATTGTGGATGAAGCAACCGGAGTAATCTTGTGCCTGGGGGGCGATGGGTGACGCATTCTGGCTGGTGATGATCCCGAAGTTGTGGTGGGTGTCTACCGTGCCATCGTACACATCCTCTATGCCGTCGAACTCGACCGAGACCACTTTGTGGTTGTAGTGGGCGGCGTGCTCGACCAGTTCCTCATCAGTCTCGAAGAAGCGCGACATTACCTCGCCTTGAGGCACGCGGTTCGCGCCCAGTTCGCGGGCCGTGGAACGAAGCGCATCCCATTCTGCCAGGCTGATTTCGTGGCCCGCGTCCAGGAGTAGACGCGCCACTTTCAAGCAGGTGTTTCTCAGCCCTTGTTCAGCGGCACGGCGCTTGTCTTCGGGGCGGGCAGCAGCGATGGACGCCTGGCGCAGCTTTTCGCGGTGTTCGGGAGAAGTTACGTGTCCACGTCGGGAAGCGCCACCCTTCAGGCCGACCATCTCAAGGCCGATTGGGCTATAGCGGCAGGCGTTGGAGCAGAAGATCTGCTTCCCGCGGGCAGTGACGAAGTTCTGGCGGCAGGCCGGGCAGCAGCGCTCGAAGCGTTCGCCTGCCGGGCGACCAATGCGGCGACCCTCGGCCCTGGCCTGGGCCATCCAATTGCCGGCACGCTCGGAAGCGTGGCGGTGCGCCTCGGGATTGTTCCACCGATTGGCAGAAGCTGCGCGCATCTTACGGCGTGTATCTTCGTCGTGTGGTTTCCCAAAGTGCGGATTGTGCTCGCCCTGCACCGCTTTGGCGATATTGGCGCGCCATTGGTCGGTCATCAGGCGGCGAGCGGGGTTATTGTCGCCGAGCATCTTGTCGAGGTGCAGAGTCTTGTGTGCCTCGGCGGGGAGCAGTTGGAGGTTATCCAAAGTGTCGTTGAGGCTATTGAAGTCGCGGTGGTGGATGTGATACCCATCCGGCTGCGCGCTGTTGGCGGCTTCCCATACCCAACGATATTGCACACGCCAGCCATGGCCTGTATGAACAAAGCGGCGCTTGGTGCGCGAATTGTGGGGTTGGCGGACCTTGGAGTGGAAGGGGTTAAGCGAATCGCCTGCCTTCAGGTCTTTCACCTGGCGATAGGAACCGTCGCGCAACATGATCAGGTGGTCATCAGTGGCTCGGAACGAAGAGCCGTCGTCCAGGGTTACGCGGTAGACTTTGGCCCCACTCCGCTTGACACCTACGTTCCACATCCGGGAAATAGTTGTTTTGCCTGCCTGGTGATCCCACGCATAGACGGGCACCTGCTGGCCTACCAGTTCGCGGATGGGGATCGCATTCCGGCCATCGGCAACGGCAATAAGAGTGTCACCTGTTACGCAGCAAGGGTTGGAGC
>JBAURA010000544.1:0-8225 GCA_049580985.1 Chloroflexia bacterium | reverse complement strand
AACCTGTGTAGCTATGTGCCACTTTTTCGTTTGTAAAGTACTGAGCGCAGCGAAGAATCTGTATCCCCAAGATCATACGTGAAGGACGAGATTCTTCGCTGCGCTCAGAATGACAATGGGAAATGGGTCGGCCTTCCTCCCACACCCGTACCTCCTTTTTGATCACCCTCTCAGCATACAAAGGCACCCTAGCGCTCCATTCGGACCCATTTCCTTTAGTACGCTACCAGCATAAACAACAGTGCCGCCTCACGCCGGGCTATACACACGCCAGGCGCACAGTAATAGCGTGGTTAGATAGCCATAACCACGCGTCCAGGGCAGGATGAGGTATGCCCTGCCCCTACAAAGATAAATCAGCTTGTGGAAGAAGCGCTACGAGGAACTACCGCTCTTGGCGGAGCCGCTAGCGCCTGTGCTCTTGGAGCTACTGCCCGCACTCTTGCTGCGCGTGCTTGTACCGCTGCTTGTGCCACTACTGCTGCCAGCGGTGCTCTTCTTGGCTGTGGAGGTCTTCGCCGTCCCTGTGCTCTTCTTGGCTGTAGAGCTAGAGCCGCGCGAAGTGGTAGAGGTCGAGCGGCGGCGAGCCGGCTTCTTCTCATCTCCGATAATAGGGAGGCGGGAGGCCAGGCCGCCTGCTTTCTCTTTCGCTCCCTCCAGGATCTCGCCGGCTTTGTCGCGGGCGCCCTCAAGAGCGTTGCCCGCCGCTTCCACGACGTTAGCGCCTGCCCCGCCGATAGCGCCTTTTGCGTCCTCTGCCAGGTCGCCCAACTTCCCTACGGCGTTCTCTACCACCTCGGGCATGCCGCCCGATTTACTGCTTGATTTGCGAGTACTTGACTTCGATCTCTGTGCCATTAGTGTTGCCCTCCTCTGTGGGATTGCATACTGCCGCTTGATAAGATCGTAGTGCAACTTTCGTGCCGCCGCGAAACCCTTTTACCACAGACGCATCACGCACCACGCACGCACTTACTCGCCCGTGTCGTCTTCGGAAGGCCCAGCTTCCGTTTCGAGGCCCGTAGCGATCAGATACCCACGGGCGCGCTCGGACAGCGGATAGCGCTCCACCAGTTGCCAGAAAGCGGAGGAATGATTGGGTTCCACCAGGTGGGCCAGCTCATGTACCAGCACGTAGTCGAGCACCCACACGGGCATGGTAGCCACGCGGTCGGAGATGCGGATGATAGCCGTGGCAGGTGTGCACGAGCCATAACGGTGCCTCTGGTTGGTCACCCATTTGATCTCGCGCACCCTCAGCTTCCCACCGAAATACCGCCGGTTGAGGTCGGCGGCGCGCTTTTGCAGGTCGGGGAGCTTGCCCTCGGACCTGCGGACCTTGTGCAACACCTTCTGGGCGAGCCCATCCACCAACTTGCGCTCCTCCGACACACTCAGCCCCTCAGGCACGCGCACCACGAGCGTACCCTCCACCATGCGTGCCGAGGCCGTCTTGGTGCGATTAGGAGAGCGGATTATCTCTATAGGGGTTTGATTGTTGTCCATAATACGTCATGCGCCACTTACGTTTTACGTTTTGCGTTTTACGCTACTATCGTCCTTCGTCCTTCGTCAAGCAAGATGCAGGAACCGAAGCACGCTATCAGTCACAAGCCCAGGGCGCTCTTCAGGCACCCAGTGGCCGCTGTCGTGCACCCGCTCCACCCGCAGGTCCGGGACCCAGCGTTCCAGGCCATCCGCTAGCCCAGGCACGAGCGCGAAGTCTTTCATACCCCAGATAAGAAGGGTGGGCCTGGTAATCTGTCGCCCACGACTCCACACGGTTGGTGGCCTGCGAAGCGCGGCGCGATAATAGTTGAGCATGGCGGTAGCCGCGCCAGGCTGCGAAATCGCGTTCTCGTACACGTCGAGCGCTTCGTCCGAGAACGTGTTAGGCATATATGTGCTTGACCGCAAGCTATAGCGCAGGCTGAGGCGCACGATGGCCTCCGCGATCAAGGGGACCTGGAAGAGGAAGATGTAATAGCTGCGCAGCAGTTGCTTGGGACTCCGCCGCACAACTTCCGCGTACCTCTCCGGGTGGGGCGCGTTTATCACCACCAGCCTCTCTATCGCTTCCGGGTAATCCACAGTAGCTTGCCAGGCCACACCTCCACCCCAGTCGTGAGCCACCAAGTGCGCGCGGCTGTACCCCAGCGCGTGTATCAGCCCAGGTACGTCCGACGCCAGCTTGTCCAGCGTGTAATTATGCATACCCGTAGGCCGGTCGCTGAGATTGTACCCCCGCATATCCGGGGCCACCACGCGGAAGCCGCCTTCCCTGGCGAGGCGAGGCATAATACCCGCCCATTCATACCAGCACTCCGGGAACCCGTGCAACAACACGACCAGGGGTGCGCCTACCTCGCCCACGGCGGCATAATGGAACCTCAAGCCGTTGGCCTCAGCGTAGCCATGCTCCCACGGCCCGGCCATGCTCGCGTAGACGGCGCGCTCGGCCACCACCGGGTCAGGTGGGGCCTCCACTATCTTTTTTGCGGCGAAAAGGGCGGCGCTCGCCGCTGCCAGCGCCACGCTCAGTCTGCGCATATAAATGTAACTCCATATTCGTCAGGCAAGGATAGCCGCCTTCTGCTCGTCGATCCGCTGGCGCAACTGTGCTACGTCGCGGGCCGAGATGTTCTGGTGTATAGGATCGCCGTCGTGCATGCGGTGCTTGCGGAAGGCCAGCTCGGTCGCCAGGTCGAAGAAGCGGCCCAACTGCCGCCAGCGCTTCGGGCCGGAGGAAAAGAGGACCGACCACCGCAGGGTCCACCGCCGCAGGCCCGAGGTAAGCGTATCGTACTCGTCCTGGGTAAACCGCCCCAGCGACACCTCCTCCGCGAGCGTCTCGCGGATTATCCGCGACTCGTGCACGCCGGACACAAAAGCTACTACTATAATGAATAGTATGCCTCCATAATCGCTAATAATGATCGTGAGGCAAGTGCCGAGCACCCGGTCGGCTGTCTGCTCGTCGGGGCCTAACGTCCCCAGCACGCTTGCCAGGTAGTTGTGTATGCCGTGGAAGATCATAGCTGCCCCCAGGCCGAGAGCAGGGACCGCCCCGCGCTGCCATCTCAGCTTGAGAGAGCGCGCCAACCCCAGCGCCGCGCCCGTGAAAGCCGTGAACATGCTGTGGTTCAGGCCGAACAGCCCGGCCCGAAAGACCCACAGGCTGAACATATTGCCGATCAAGGGCGAGCCGCCGTCGGGCACGCCCTCGTAAGCAGTGCTGACCAGGTAGAGCACGTTCTCCACGCACGCGAAACCCAGGCCCACCATCGCGCCGTACACAACCCCGTCCAGCACATTGTCGAATTCGCGGCGGTAGGCCAGGAACAGCACCACCAGGATCACCGCCTTGACGCACTCCTCCACAATCGGCGCGACCAGGCTGGCCGTAGTGACCTCTCGCGCCTGGTCGGTCACCAGGATCGATTCGAGAGGGAACCCCACCGCGATCTCCAATATCAGCGCCAGTATAACCGCGGGCACCGCCCCCCACATAAAAGCCACCACCAACAGCGGCCACGGCTCTTTCTCGTGCCTATCCAGCCACCACACCAACAGCGCATACACCAGCGTAGGCGCAAGCGCGAGAATAGAGGCTATTATGATGACGGTAACAATATCCATAAGGAGGGGTTGGGGATTAGGGATTAGGGATCAGAACCAAGCGCCAGAAGTCGTAGTGAAGCAAGAGGATTCTACAATGAGTACAAGTGGAGGTGCAAGATAGTCAGCATAGGACCAACGTTTCCTCAATAGTCCCCAACCCCTAATCCCCAACCCCTAATCCCCAACCCCTAATCCCCAACCCCTAATCCCTTTGCTATAGACAAAGTACGAGTTGTATACTGAAAGTTATGTTAGACATTGATCAAAAGAGCAAGATAGAAGTAGAAAAGCAGGCCACGAGCGCCTCCGTAGTGGCAACTTACGGGCTCAGGCGGCTCTTCGGCGACTTCGCGGCGGTAGACGGGATCGACCTCAGCGTACAGCCGGGGGAGGTATTCGGGCTGTTGGGGCCGAACGGCGCCGGCAAGACCACCACCATCAAGATGCTGGTCACCCTGCTGCCGCCCAGCGAAGGCCGCGCCACCGTAGGAGGGTTCGATGTGGTGCGAGAGGCCCACGAGGTCCGCCGCTTGATAGGCTACGTCCCGCAGGCCCTGTCGGCGGATGGCAACCTCACCGGCCTCGAGAACCTGATGATATTCGCCAAGCTGTACGACGTGCCGCGCAAGGAGCAGCGGCGGCGCGTGGACGATGCCCTCCAATTCATGGGGCTTACAGAGTCGGCGAAGCGCATGGTCAATACCTATTCGGGCGGCATGATCCGCAGGCTGGAGATCGCCCAAACTCTCATCCACCGCCCTCGCGTCCTCTTCCTCGATGAGCCGACCATCGGGCTTGACCCCGTGGCGCGCCGCACGGTCTGGAACCACCTCGACGATATGCGCACCCAGTATGGAACCACTCTCTTCGTGACGACTCACTACATGGAGGAAGCGGAGGAGCTTTGCACCCGCATCGCCATCATGAACAAAGGCAAAGTGGCCGCGCTCGACACACCCGAAGCTCTCATAGCCCAGGTCGGCATAGAGGACGCCACGCTCGAAGATGCCTTCGCCCACTTCACAGGCGCGCATCTCGACGCCGAGACGGGCGGTAGCTGGCGCGAAGTACGCAACGTCCGCCGCACCGCCGGCAGACTCAGGTAGAAGTGAGAAGCTAAGAAATTAGAAATCAGAAGTCAGAAAGAGTATTACCCCTCTTCCTTCGTATCACTTCTAATTTCTGATTTCTAATTTCTGATTTCTTACTTCTTACTTCTCCAGGACACATAACCATGCTCGCCGATAGAACGAATCCAACCACCGCACAGATCCAACCTGCACAGTACCTCAAGAAAGTCATCGCCATCACCGAGATGGAAGTGCGGAAGCTCCTGCACGACCAGTGGGACATCTTCACGCGCTCAATCCAACCCGTATTATGGCTGCTCCTCTTTGGAGGGGTATTCGGCAGGCTGCGGGTGCTCCCTGAAGGCATGGGGAGCTATATCGACTTTGTGGCTCCGGGCATACTGGCGCAATCTGTCCTCACCATCGCCATATTCCAGGGGATCATGCTGATCTGGGAGCGAGACCAGGGCACGCTCCAAAAGTACCTCGTGAGTCCCATGCCGCGTTCGGCGCTCGTGCTGGGCAAGGGGCTGGGTTCGGGCGTGCGCGGCGCGATCCAGGCGCTCACCATCTCGGTGCTAGCCCTCCTCATGGGCGTGCATCTACAATGGTGGAATCCCTTCTCCTGGGTCGGCACGCTCGTCTTCGTCATGCTGGGTGCTATCTGCTTCACCACCATTTCGCTGGTGATCGCCGCCCTGGTGCGCAACCGCGAGCGCGTCCAGGGGCTGGGCCAGCTGATCTTGATGCCCCTCTTCTTCGCGTCCAACGCCCTCTACCCCGTAGAGATCATGCCTTCTTACGTGGCGGCTATAGCGGCTTTTAACCCTCTCAGCTATATGGTAGATGCTCTGCGAGCCTTGATGGTCGAGGGTGGAGCCAGCCATTACGGGCTATGGGTAGACCTGGGGGTGCTGCTTTCGGTAAACATCGTGCTGGTATGGCTCGCGGCCAGGCTCTATCCACGCGTTGTGCAATAGTGTGGATTCGTGGAACGGCGGCTCGAAAGCCTCCCCGATTCCCACAGTTTGTGCATAAGTGGATGTTTTTCGGGGATAAAGCGCGGAGAGTGTGTATAAGGGATGTGCCCAGGATGTGAAACGGGCCAACTTATCATCCCTGGATGTGCAGGCATATGTGGAGAGGATGGTGCAGAAAGAGCCACCTATACACATCCCAGATTCGGGTGATGTGCATAGGTGGCGATCGCTGCGGAAAACTTCAGGCCGATTTGCACCGGCTATACAACCCCAATATGGCTCATTCACGCCTAAACACAGCGCCAATCCACGATTCCACATCCCCTACTGGCTACGTCTACTCATCCTTCTTAATCAATTAAGAATTAATAAGCACCGTAATACCCATCAGCACTCCTGGTGTGGAGAAATCAGAAAGCATATCAATAAAACATAAAGCCTAAAAAGAGCAAAGGACATACACCTATCCACCGGCACCAAACAACTTCACCCTTATCTTCCTCAATACTACTATGAAGCGATTCCAAAACCCGTAGGGGCACCCCTGGTGGGTGCCCTCTATAGATACTTGGATCTCGCCTAAACAGGGCACCCACCAGGGGTGCCCCTACGCAATCTTCTCGGTTTTGAAATCACCTCTAACGAAAATGCGGCGAGGAAACCGACCCACCACACCTTGTCATTCTGAACGAAGTGAAGAATCTGGTGGGCAGCGATTGTGTTCAATACCGAAGATCCAGCTTATATTAGACATGCTGTCTTGCTCAAATAATAAGGCAGATCTACAGGAGAGACAGTCCGCGAAGGCGGACTTCGTTTGCGTAGCCCCCGATTAATGAAGATAAACAACTTGATCAAGTAATAACCTCGATCTCATGCAAGACAGCCCGCGCAGGCGGGCTTCGCTAACGTAGCACGCGGATTTATCCGCTGTGTGCTCTCAACCAACACCCCATTACCTGTTCAAGTTGTTAATCTTCATCAATCGGCGGGCGATCTCACCGAAGACGCCATTACCTGATCAACCTGCTAATCTTCGCCACCCCATGCAATGTCCACCGAACTGCCATCGCAGGCCAATTACACACCCTACCAATCTTATCCACAGGATTGTGGACGACCTTTTGTGCCCAACCAGGCCGTGCTATAATGCACCTAACTCAGCGAAACTACGTTGCGCACGGCTATAGTCATAGCCGGTAGGAGTCCAGGAGAGACGCCACAATGAAGGTATCATGCTTGCAGGAGAACCTGCACAGAGGTCTACAAACGGTCGGCAAAGCGGTCGCCAACAAGACCACCCTGCCCGTGTTGAACAACATCCTCATTTCCACCGATGGCGGGCGGCTCAAGCTAACGGCCACCAACCTCGAAGTGGGCATCACCAACTGGATCGGCTGCCAGGTGGAGGACGAAGGCGCAATCACCGTACCCGCCAAGCTGCTCATAGATTTCGTCTCATCTCTGCCGAACGACACGATCAAGATGTCGCTGGACGAGAAAACGCGCACGCTTCACCTGAAGTGCGCCCGCTTCGAGGCCAACATCAAGGGTATCTCCGCCGAAGAATTCCCGATCATACCCGAAGTCACCGAGAAGCCCGCCGCCCGCATACCCGCCCCTCTCCTCAAGGAGATGATCGGACAGGTAGCCTTCGCCGCTTCGGGTGACGACAGCAGGCCGCAGCTAGCAGGCGTGTACGTGCACGTCGAAGGGCGCGAGATGATCATGGCCGCCGCCGACGGTTTCCGCCTGTCGCGCCGCGTCACCAATCTCGACGCACCCGCCGATACGGCTATCAAGCTGATCATCCCCGCCCGCTCGATGGCCGAGTTGGCGCGCGTCCTCCCAGATACCGACGGCGAAGATGCCGAGCCTGTAAGCCTGGTCCTCACGCAGGGCAGGAACCAGGTCCTCTTCCGCCACGAGAACGTCGAAGTAACCTCACGTCTGGTCGAGGGGAACTACGTCGATATCAATCGCGTGATCCCCGCCGACTGGGCCTCGCGCACGGTCGTATCCACCGCCGAGCTGCTGAAAGCGGTGCGCATGGCCTCCATCTTCGCCAAGGACTCGGCCAACATAGTGCGCGTGCAGGTAGAAGCCGGCGGCGATATGCTCCCCGGCGTGATCACCGTCTCGGCCAACGCCGCCGAGGTAGGCGACAACATCAGCCAGCTCGACTGCATGGTAGACGGCGAAGGCGGGCAGGTAGCCCTCAACGGCAAATTCCTCATAGACGTGCTGGGCGTGGTCAAAACCTCCCAGGTAGCCATTGAGACCAAAACCTACCAGTCCCCAGCCGTCCTCAAGCCCGTAGGCGAAGACGAATTCCTGCACGTCATCATGCCGATGTATCTACCAAACAGGTAAAATGCCGCACAATCATTATAAGCAATGAAGGAGGGATGTTTCACGTGAAACATCCCTCCTTCATTATCGTTTCACGTGAAACGTCCAATAATCAATTATGCCGGTTTCCATATTTCCCCATAAAACCCTCAAAACCATATAAAATTAACCCAAATGGCTACTTGTATTTGTAGAACACATG
>JBAURA010000543.1:0-7264 GCA_049580985.1 Chloroflexia bacterium | reverse complement strand
CGGTCGCGCCCCTCGGTGAGGACGGTGCCGTGGGAGCCGCCGCGCACGTCAACGCTGCACTGGACGATGTTGCCCCCGAAGGAGAAGACGGTACAGCCGGTCGGCCCCTCGCGGTACTCGGCCACGCCTATGTGCAGGCCGGGGAAGTCGAATTGGAGGGTTGGGCCATCGGCTTCGGTGGGGACGTAGGGGGTGAGGGGTGTGTTGTCGTTGGTGATTGGTGGTGGGGGTTGCATTAGCGTAGCTCTTCAAGTGAGATTGTGGGGCTGTGTGTTTCAACGCGGAAATAGCAGAGATAGCGGAGGAAAGCAGAGTTTTCTTATGGGTATTTGTGGCCCGCTGTGATTGAGGTAACGGAAGCAGATGGTTGTCAGAACAGTTACCGAAGTGTTGATTGTATTCTATCTTGTGGGTGCAAGTTCCCCTAGATCGGTCTGTGTGCCGATGTGGAGGTTAGATATTTGCGATAAAGTGGGGGAGGCTGTTAATCCCCACAAGCCATAGAGAGGTTTTATCATGGACACTACTACAGGGCTATCACCTGAAGTGATAGAGGAATTCGTGATCGCATGCCATGGCAACTACCCCAAGATACGCGCCATGCTCGAACAGGAGCCGGGCCTGCTGAACGAGAAATGGACCAAGTTTGATGAGAACGGACTGGAGGCATCGGGGCATATGGGCAGGGCGGACATTGCCAATCACCTGCTGGAGAAGGGCGCGCCGCTCACGATCTTTGCCGCCGCCATGCTGGGCAGGACGGAGGACGTGGCAGCGTTCCTGAGCGAAGACCCGGCGCGGGCAACGGCACCGGGAGTGCACGGCATCTCGATACTGTACCACGCTGCCCTGAGCGGCAAGGTCGAGATCGCGGAGATGCTGGTGGCGCACGGCGGCGGTGATGAGGCGGGTCACGCATTGCACGCGGCCGTCAGGCCGGGGCATGTGGAGATGGTGGAGTGGCTGCTGGCGCGAGGAGGCGATCCGAACACGCTTAACTTCGAGGGGAAGACCACGCTGGACGTAGCGCTTGCGCAGGGGCACGAGGCTGTCGCGGATAAGCTGAGGGCGCATGGCGGGGTGGAATCGCCGATACAGGAGGAGCGCGGAGCTTAGTTATTAGGGCGAGGCATGCCTCGCCCCTACAAGGCGGCTGCGGCTTTCATGGCCGGAATGACCTCCGAGGCCACTTGCTCGAAGACGGCGTCTTGCTCAGGGCCGGTCTCTTTGTACCACAGGCCGGGTGGGTGATAGAAGATGAACTCGTTCAGGCCCGCTTCCCGGTATTTGCCCACGTGGTCCTCGAAAGCACCAACTGAAGCGAAGGGACTGGTGGTATCGGCGCGCAAGCTGAGGAGCGAGCGCGAGAGGGTGCCGGGGTCGCGGCCTATCTCGGCGCACAGGTCGTCCAGCAGCTTGTTGCGGTCACTGATAAAGGTAAGGGCCTCTGCGGGCGTGACGCCCTTGCCTGGATAGGTGTTCCAGGTGTCGGCGTGCCTGGCGGTAATACGGAGCATCGTGGGGCCGAGGGCGGCTATGGTGATGGGCGGGCGCGGGGACTGAATGGGGCGTGGACTTGTGACTGCGTTATCGACGTGGTAATACCGGCCATGATAGTCGAAGGTCTCGTGGCTGAGCATACCGTCTATGATCTCGACGGCCTCGCGGAAGCGGGAGACGCGCTCGGCGTTGGGCCAATCGTCCTCGCCCAGCATGGCGTAGCCTATGTCGCCTGGCTGGCCGGAACCGAGGCCCAGGTTGAGCCTGCCGCCTGAGATGTGATCGATGGTGAGGGCCTGGCGGGCAAGCATGGCGGGGTTCCGAAGGGCGATGTTGGTGACCAGCGCGCCTACCCTGACGCGCGAGGTGTGGGAGGCAAGGGCAGCCAGCGCAGTCCACCCCTCAAGCCAGGGTTCTTGGGGCGCGTAGGGGTGGACGAAGTGATCGGCCACCCACAGGCTGTCCCAGCAACCCATGCTTTCGAGGAGCCGCCATTGGTCGAGGAGGGCTTGCCAGGGGGTGTTCTGGATGGTGATTATGCCGAAGCGTAGATTGTGGACCATAAACAGCCTTTGTATACCGGTTATGAAGAGGCTAGCTGAGCAATAAGGTCGGATGGTGTCAGAGCGTTCACAGAAGAAAATGAAAACCCTGCTTTATCTCGTGTGATAATGGCATCTAAGTTGGCAATACTCGCACAGGCGACCTGGAGGTTGTCCTCGAAGTCTTTACCTGATAAGGACACAGCCATCATAACGGTCTTCTGGTCAACTGGCAGCAACTCGAATGCTTCCAGGCAAAGATGCACTGCTTCCCAAGCGCGCTCTCTATTTAGCTGTTTTCGACCCAGGTAGAAGATATCTGTGAGAGTAGTCGAGGTAACATAGGCCGTTATGCGCGCTTCCGTAGTAAGTTGCCAAATAACGCCTGCTTCGGAGTTAAACGGAGGCCGTTCCAGTAGAACGTCAAGCAATACGTTCGTATCGAGCAGCACGCGCATCAGCCGTACTTTTCCTGCCTATATTCATCTAATATGCGCTCGACTTCTTCATCCGATGGTGGAGGACTGCCGTTACTGAGGAGTCCCCTGGCTCTTTCAAGCGTGCTCTTCCTGGGACGTGGTGGCTCTGCTTCCCTGGCAAGCTCGTCTATGAGGCGGGTTATCAGGGTAGCTCGTAGCGAAGGTGACCAACCTCTGATGATCTTGAAGACGGAGCTATATTCCGCCAGCTCCCTGGCTGTGGTATCGGAATTTGAGGTGATGTCGCCTGGTTGGGTTTGTTGAGTGGCGCTCATATTGTGTCTCCTATCTCAAGTCATTATAGCACGGTGCGCAGACATGGTAGGAGCTAGCTTTTGGTTTGGGCCTCCCATCTAAGAAAAGATAACAACACCGATGTGTGGACACATGGGTTATTTGGCTGTTAGAACAGCCGGTTAGGTCAGAACTTCACATCCACACCTTCATCACGCAAAGCGTCACGCATGATCCCCTTGATCCGCTCCAGGTCCTCCGCCGACTTAGTGGACTCGAAGCGATAGGTGATGGCAGGCTCGGTGTTGGAGGCGCGCACGAGCGCCCAGCCGGTGGGGAAGACGACGCGCACACCGTCGATGGTGATGATGTCATATTCTTTAGAGAAGCGCTTGCAGAGGTTCTCTATAAGGGGGAATTTCACCTCCTCGCCTACGTCGGCGCGGCCCTCGGAGGTGTTCCAGTACTGGGGGGCGTCGGCCAGGCGGTCCTGGATAGTGGCCTCCGAGTCGCTGATGGCTTCGAGCAGCTTGGCGCCCGCGTAGACGCCGTCGTCGAAGTCGATGATGGGGTCGTCGAAGAAGATGTGGCCGGAGAACTCGCCCGCGAAGGGAGCGCCGGTTTCGAGGCGCTTGGCGAAGACGTTGGTGTAGCCGGTGCGCCACATGACGGGCTGGCCGCCGTGGGCCGCTATGTCCTCTTGGAGGGCGAGGGAGCACTTCACGTCGAAGATGATCGGCTCGCCGGGCTTGCGCTCCAACGCTTTGCGCGAGTAGAGGACCATGTACATATCGGGCCAGACGATGGAGCCGTCGTTGGCGATCACGCCCAGGCGGTCGCCGTCGCCGTCGATGCCGATGCCGACGTCCGCGCCCTGCTTCAGCACCTCGGCGATCAGGTCCTGCACGAACTCTTCTTTGAGGGGGTTGGGGAGGTGGTTGGGGAAGTTGCCGTCGGGTTCGAGGAAGATGCCGCTCACGTCGCAGCCGAGGGCCTGGTAGATCTTCATGGCGGTAGGGCCGGTGGCTCCGTTGCCGGGGTCGATCACCACTTTGAGCTTTCGCTTGACCTTTACGGTATCTACGATGTACTGGATGTACTCGTCGTTGACGGGGCGGTCGCTGGATTGGCCCTGGCCGTCGTGGAATTGGGCGCTCTCGATAAGTTGGAGCAGGGTCTGGATGTCCTGGGAGGTAAGGGGGGCGTTGAGGCCGTCGCCGGTGCGCTTGCGGCACTTGAAGCCGTTGTACTCGGCGGGGTTGTGGGAGGCGGTGACCGCGCAGCCGCCGTCCACGTCGAGGTATTTGACGGCGAAGTACATGACGGGGGTAGGGACCATGCCGATGTTGATGACGTCCACGCCCGTGTCGAGCAGGCCCCGGATGACGGCCTCGTGGAAGCGCGGGCCGGTGAGGCGGGCGTCATAGCCGCAGACGACCTGGAACCTGTCGCCCCGCACGGGTGATATGCCGTCCTGGTTGTAGAGGAAGGTGCCGTATGCGCGGCCCAGCTTGTAGTAGACGTCTTCGTTGAGATCGACGTCTACGATGCCGCGTATGTCGTATTCGCGGAAGATGTGGGCGGGTACGTCGCCGGCGTGGGTGTCGTGGTGGGTCATGGGGTGTGCCTCCTGCTGTGCGTGAGGATTAGGATACGGCCTATTGTACAGCAAATCGGCGGTGCGGGCGATGGTGGGTGGGAACTCACCGCAGAGAACGCGGTGGGCGGGGAGGTTTTTGTTGGTACACGAAGATACGAAGTAGGGCGAAAGGGGCGAAGGATGTTGGGTGTTTCATGTTGGTGTGCTCTGAGGGGTGAAGGTTATATTGCTTAGATCATAGCACATTTGTTCTGCTATTGCAATATGCCAAATGGGTAGTTTTTTCGGGCATTTTGAGGGTTTTCACCGCAGAGGCGCTGAGGGGGCGCGGAGCTTGCGGCTTCGGAGGAAACTGGTTAGCAGTTAGTTGTGGATACGCATAATCTCTACAAGCCATTTCTCTACATTAACTTTGCACGTTTATAGCCGATGGAGGAGTTGCCTGAGTATACTGGATGCGGTAGTATTAGTTGTGGGGCTATATCCAAGTAGGCTCGCTTTGACGTATTAAACGGTCGGGCTGAATGGAATTGAGGCTATATGGATTGGAGGTTGTGATGGGGGGTGAGAAGTCAAGAAATGCTGAGATTTGGGCGCAAATCGCCGCTAAGATCGGGGTCGATCCTAGGAGAGCAACCTTAGATGGGGCTGGGAGAGTTGTTATTCTCAACTTGTGGGGTAACCATCTACAGGCACTACCCCTTGAGATTGCGCAACTATCTAGCCTTACCAAACTCAACTTGGGGAATAACCATCTACAGGCACTACCTCCTGAGATTGGGCAACTATCTAGCCTTACCTCACTCTACTTGTGGAATAACCATCTACAGGCACTACCTCCTGAGATTGGGCAACTATCTAGCCTTACCTCACTCCATTTGGACGGTAACCAGCTACAGGCACTACCTCCTGAGATTGGGCAACTCTCCAATCTTGCCCACCTCTCTCTAGAGTATAGCCACCTTCGAATATTACCCCTGGAAATCTGGCGACTCTCTCATCAAATGCGTCTGTATTTGGAAGGAAAAACTATAGTCCTGCCCCCTGAAATAGTTGCTCAGGGATCTAAGGCAATTTTAGAATATTTGTGGGGCTTGCGTAGTGACGCTTTAGTGCGCTATGAAGCCAAGCTGCTGCTGGTAGGAGGAGGAGGCACGGGTAAGTCCTCTATACTCAACGCTTTGCAGGACAAGCCGTTTATTGAGGGGCGTAATACCACGCATGGCATAGATGTCGTGCAATGGCCGGTAGAACATCCATATCTTAAGAGACAGATAACGCTCAATGTGTGGGATTTCGGCGGGCAAGATATATATCACGCGACTCACCAGTTTTTCCTTACACAACAATCACTTTATATAGTAGCGTGGAACGCACGACTAGGAGTCAGTCAAGCGAATCTCGATTACTGGCTAAACATAATCAAATCATTAGCTCCCGATTCGCCTGTTCTCTTGGTGGCTACCTTCGCTGACCCTACTAATCCAGATGAGAGAGCCCCCGACATAAATTACCAAACCTACAAAGAGGCCTATCCAAATATCGTGGGTAGCTTGAGCGTTAGCAATCGAAGCGGGCATGGGTTCAAGGAGTTGAAGAAAGCCATAGCGGAAGAAGCGGCGAAATTGCGCCTAGTAGGTGAGTCGTGGCCGCGCAAATGGGTACAGTTAGAAAATGCGCTCTTGACTATGTCAGATCATCACATTGACGCGGACGAATATGCCCAATACTGCGATCAAATTGGTATTCAGCGTGATGCGGGACAGGGAACACTTAGACGTTACCTACATGATCTAGGCAAGATACTCTATTTCCCAGAAGATGATCAGCTTGCCAACATGATTGTTCTCAAGCCGAACTGGATCACCAAAGCAATCAGTAAGGTATTAGAGGACCCTGAGACGAAGAAACATGGTGGACTCTTGAGGCATGAGCGGTTGCCCCATATTTGGCAACGGGATGAAGATGGTGTGCCTTATGAACGTCATCTTTTCCCAGCCTTCTTACGTCTGATGGGGAAGTTCGATCTAAGTTTCGAAGTTGAAACTTTGCTTCCTGGGGAACAAAAAGTCAGCTTGATACCCCAGTTGCTGCCCCATCAACCGCCAGACGGATTGGCCCAATGGCCTCAAGAGCCTGCCAACGGCGAGGTGGAGCTAAAGGTGGAGTACAAGTTTGGCTTCTTACCAGTGGGCATAATGAGCTGGTTTATAGTGCGAACCCACCACTACACCGAGGAAGCCAAAGACCTGCACTGGCGTGACGGCGTTATCCTGGGTTACGAAGGACACAGGGCGAAAGTAGAACTTAATACATCTCTGAAAATCGTAAGCCTGATGGTGCATGGTCCATCTCCATATAACTTCTTCACTATCCTTATGAAAACACTTGACCTTATTATGGCCCGCTTCCCAGGGTTGGCTATAGAGAGGAGAATACCCTGTATTTGCCATAGGCATGGTGGTAATCTCAAGCCATGTCCCCGACACTATATGTATGAAGACCTTGTTCGGCGTATGGAGCGTGGAAAGCCTACCGTAGAATGCCCTGAAACTTTCGCAAACGTTCCTGTAGCCGAGATGCTCTTTGGCATACATTCGAGCACCATGGACGAGGTGATGATCAAGATAGATAAGCTACTCGAAGGACATGATCAACTTAGAGAACTGATTACGCGCGAATTCGCTAGGCAATGGAACTACGAGATGAAAAGGCTCGAAGCGGAATGCCCAAGCACATTCCTTCTTAAGACAGGAGACAATTGGAGGGCTGATCCCAGGAATTGGATCAGCAAAGAATATGAGTTGACATTAGTATGTCAACATCCACCAGGCCCACATCCGGTTGGCGACGATTACAAGTTGCGCGAATCCAGCGAATGGTGGGCGGCTATCAGTCCCTGGCTTACA
>JBAURA010000542.1:0-1843 GCA_049580985.1 Chloroflexia bacterium | reverse complement strand
GGGCGTGGGGTGTGGGCGCGGGGGCGTCGATGACTATGTCGCTGCTGGCGGGGCACGCGCAGATCTTTTCGTATTCGATGATGGCGGCGGGAGTGCTGTGGCTCTTTTTGCTGTTTGACCGGAAGCCGCTTACGTGGCGGGGCGGATTGGACTGGGTGGGCAAGGGGGCGATGTCGCTGGTGGTGGTGCTGGGGCTGGGGGCGATACAGTTGTTGCCGAGCATCCAGTTGAGCGGGCAGTCGGTGCGGGACTCGATCAGCTACGAGGAGGCGGGGGCGTTCGCGGCGCAGCCGATCACGCTGATCAATCTGCTGCTGCCGCGCGTGTACGGGGGAGACCCAAGCAGCTATATGCCTGGGGAGTGGCAGAACACGGAGAACTGGGGATATTGCGGGGTGGTGACGCTGGCGCTGGCGGCGGCCGGGCTGGTGTTGAGGCGTGGGAGAATGGTGGCGTTCTTCCTGGCGCTGACGGTGTTCGCGCTGCTGATCATGGTGGGCGACCTGTCCATCGTGGGGGGGTGGATCTACGGGTTCTTGCCGGGGTTCAGCTCGTTGCGGTCTAGCGGGCGGGCGCTGTTTTTGCTGGGGTTCGCGCTGGCGGGGCTGTCGGCTTACGGGCTGGACGGGCTGCTGATCCATTTGCGCTCGCCGGAGGCGCACAAGCGTAGGCCGGTGATGTGGTGGCTGGTGGGGCTTAGTGTGGCGGTGGGGGTGGCGGCGCTGTTCGTTATGCCGTTGTTTTATTCGCAGACGCTACAGTTGTCGGGAGCGCAATATGGGAGGCTGCCGCAGGCTATCAACGACCTGGGGATGCTGATATTGTGGATCGGGGGGCTGGCTGGGCTGGGGTGGGCGGCGTGGCGCGGGCGGATCGGGACGGGTATGTTGAGCGCGGGGGTAGTGGGGCTGCTGGTGCTGGATATCTTCTCGCCCAATTCGCAGTTCAACCCGACGACGGATAATCTGCTGGCGGGCTACCAGCATTTCGCGGCGCGCTCGACGGCGTACAAGGTGACGCGCGACCCGGCGACGGGGGTGCCGTTCAGGTTGGACAGCGAGGCGGACGCGCAGGACGTGTGGCAGCCAGCTACTTCTCTGCTGATGAGCGAGGACCCGGAGACGAAGATGTACGATACGGGGGGGGCGTTCAACCCGCTCAAGCTGCGCAGGTACGATTACCTGTGGATGGTAGCCAAGGGCAATTTCGATTCGCCGCTGTACGACCTGGTGGGGGCGAAGGTGCGCGTGGTATCGGCGAGCACTGTGCTCACTAATTCGCTGAAGTGGAAGCTGCTGGACGATTACGAGGGCTTCAAGTTGTACGAGAACGCCAATGCCGTGCCGCGCCTGTTCATGGTGCATGACGCGGTGGTGGAGCCTGATGGATTCAGCACGGTAGAGCGGATCAGGAACTTCGACGTGGACCCCAGGCATACGGTGTTGCTGGAATCGGGGGTGGAGGTGAGGAGCGCGCTGCCGGGCACGGCTGAGGTGGGAGGGTCGCCTACCGAGCGGGTGGAGGCGAAGCGGGATTTGCCGCAGGAGATTGTGATAGAGGTGGCGGCGGACGCGGCTGGGTGGGTGGTGCTGACGGACGCGTGGTATCCGGGGTGGGAGGCGACGGTTGATGGGCGAAGCGTGCCGGTGGAGGTGGCGTACCATGCCTTCAGGGCGGTGCAGGTGGAGGCGGGGCCGCATACGATTGTGATGCGGTTCCGGCCAGATGTGTGGGCGTGGGCCAGCCTGGTATCGTTCCTGTCGTTGCTGGCGACGGGGGTGGGGCTGGTGATTTTGCTGGTGGTGCCGAGGAGGGGGAGGTAGGACGGTTGTCAGTTGTCGGT
>JBAURA010000541.1:0-2097 GCA_049580985.1 Chloroflexia bacterium | reverse complement strand
GGTTTGACCCGCTCGTCTTGATCAAGGAGCCTAAGACCATCTAGGACAGCGATCGCCAAGTTAGTACGCGGGCGACCTGATAAGACGCGCACAGCTTCTAGTGCGCTGGCAGCGCGGCCTTGTTCGCTGATCGATTGGGAGAGCCTGGGAAAGGCAGGATATTCTGGGTAAGAGTCATGGAAGTGATTGGAGAGGAGCTGAGCCGCTATCACCCGCAGGAGGTCGTCAGCGTCCTTACTAGCACTGCTCCGAGTCTTGGCGAGTGCCTCAGGAACGGTCTTAGTCACACCTTCATGGGTTACACGAAGGTGAGTGTTGAAGTTTGGGCGCAGCCAAGTGATTAGCTCGCGCAAGTGCTGGTCAGCCTTGTCCTGATAGGTCTGCCGATGGCTGGGCGACTCAGCAGCCATGGCCTGCGCGCCCGCAAACTTGCGAACCATCGCTTCGAATTCCGACCCAAGCCCTTCCAGGCGGAAAATCACTTCGTCTGGGGTGGAGGTCCATTTGCTCTTGCCCTCACCGAAGGGTGGGAGGAAATAGATGTACCAGTCGAGAGGAGGCTGGGCTGTAGAGCGCTCGTTGGGTGGACCAAAGAAGAGGTAACCAGGACGCAGGACGTTCTTTTCCGCCCACAGGAGCTCATCGCGCCAGATGAGGAAGCCGGTGACATGAACGCTGGTGCGGAGGTTGAGCAGCTCACGGAGGGCGTTGTAGAAATAGCGGTTGAGGTCGCGCTCCTCCATAAAGTTACCGCGCTCACTGATCTTGGTGTCGAAATCTATATCCTTCTTGAGATTGAGGTAATACTGGCCATTGCCGTCGTTGTATGAAATGTATTGGCCGCTGACGGTACGCATAATCTCTTTGAGAGCCACCTGCACCGTGCTGGCAAGGAAATCGGCGTCGGGTTCGGGCAAAGAAGTCCACAGGCAGAGTTGATCGCGAAGTTCCTCAGCAGTGACACCCAGGGGCGCATCTAGATCGTTGGTAGTGAGTCGATGTACACTGAGAGCATGGATGATACGAAGAGCCATTGGGAGCAACTGCTTACGGGTGTAAGCATTTCGGATACGTCCTTCGAGCACATTGCTCTTCTCGACCACGTCCACCACGCCCGGTAGGGTTCTGAGCGCTGGATTATCTGTCAGCACGCCCCAATAGTGGTCGTATGAAATAATACCTGTCTGCTCAGTAGGCACTTCCTCGTCCAGCTTGGACTTGATCGCCATACTGAATGTCTTCAATACCTCGCGCTTTTCGGCCACATACACCCGCTCGAAGGTCTCAATATATGCTGGGTGGATGGGGAAGAGCCGCGCGTACTCGCTCAGGCGCTCGGCCAATGGTGGATAGAGTTTGGTAAAGGATCGCAGGTGTTCTGTGATGCGCGCAAGCTGGGTATCTGTCTTGTTGAGGAGCCTTTCCGCGACGACGTATGCTATGTCCTCTCGAGCGATGCGCACTTGTTCAAAGCGATCGCGCACGCGGCGCAGTTGCTCGGCGACGAAGGCGAAGCGCGGGTTATCGAAGAGAGTCTCTTGCAGGCCCGCTATGAAGCGGAACGGCGCGACGGCTGCGACCTCGCCTAGCTCGCGCAGGATCCCCAAATCAAGAATCAGTGCCCGTTCTTCCCGCGTGCGGAGGTAGTCGAGAAGCTCATCAAGCACAAATAGGACACCTTGGTTGGGATATTTGGTGGTGAATCCCTCCATGGCCCTTATGAGATCGCCCTTATTGTTGGTTATCTGGTCCGCGGGAGGAAAGTGATAAGGTGTGCCGACCCTTTCGAGGAAGAGTTCAAGTTCGTTAAGGACAATGTCGCGCAGGCTGCGTTCCACCCCGCCGATCTCGGCGCGGAGAACCTTGAACCTGCCGGCGACCTCAGAGGCTGATTTGCTGACAAGTGGATTTCGTATGAGATGTACGAGGTCTTCGTGCTCTGCAAGCGCTGAGAGCACAGACATCAAATGGGATTTGCCCGTACCAAAGTTGCCGACCACCAGCACACCTTTATTATTCAAGGGTCGGTCGATCTGAAGCTGGGGGAAGACCACGTTGATTAACTGGTCTGCCATACGGTTGGAGATGACGTAAGTC
>JBAURA010000540.1:0-2104 GCA_049580985.1 Chloroflexia bacterium | reverse complement strand
GATCAGGCCCATGCTTCAGGCAATAATCAACGCCTTCAAGATCGCGGACCTGCGGCGGAAGATACTCTTCACGCTCGGAATGCTCGCTATCTTCCGCGTGATCGCCCACATCCCTGTGCCGGGCGTTGACTTTGCGCGGCTCAACCAGGCGTTCGACCCCTCCAACCCCGCCAACCAACAATTCGGCGGCCTCCTCAACATACTCAACATCTTCTCCGGCGGCACGCTCGAAAACTTCAGCGTGGCGGCCATGGGTGTCTACCCCTACATCACCGCCTCCATCATCATCCAGCTACTCACCGGCGTTATCCCCCGCCTGACCGAGTTGAGCAAGGAGGGTGAGGCCGGTAGGAACCAGCTCAACAGATACACCCACTGGCTCACCGTCCCCCTGGCGATTCTCCAGGCGTTCGGCCAGGCCGGCCTGCTCAACACTCAGTTCGGAGCGCTCCCCCAGTTCGGCACCGATCTCCTGCTCACCCTCACCGTGGTTATCAGCCTGGTGTGCGGCACGATGTTCCTGGTGTGGCTCGGCGAATTGATCACTGAAAACGGGATCGGCCAGGGCATCTCGATCATCATCTTTGGCGGCATAGTCGCCGGCCTTCCGGCCCAGTTGATTCAATTGACCCAGACCGGCGCGACCGGGTCAGGTCTCTTCAGCATCCTCCTCTTCATCGTTATAGGCCTCATTACCGTCGTAGGTATCATCCTGATCAATGAAGGCCAGCGCCGTATCCCCGTCCACTATTCGCGCAGTATCATGCGCGGGGGCAGGATGATGCGCCAGGCGGGCACCTCATTTATCCCCCTGCGAGTGAACTCCTCCGGTATGATCCCGCTCATCTTCGCCCTCTCGATCATGAGCTTCCCCGTCATCGTGGCCGGCTTCTTCACCGCCGCCGCTACCCCGTGGGTGCGTGACGCCGCGCTGTGGGTGTACGGGACCTTCCAACCCACCGCCGCCCTCTACAACATCGTCTACTTCGTGATGGTCGTGGCCTTCACCTTCTTCTACACCAGTGTCGTATTCTCGCAACAGCGCATCGCCGAGAACCTCCAGAAGTCGGGCGGCGCGGTGCCGGGTATCCGCCCAGGACCCAACACCGACCGCTTCCTCAACACCGTCCTCACCAGGATCACGGTAGCGGGCGCCTTCTTCCTCGGCATAGTGGCGATCCTCCCCTGGCTCGCCTCCCTGGTGACCGGCGTGCAACTCCTCAACTTCAGTTCCACGTCCCTCCTCATCGTCGTCGGCGTCGCCATCGACACCATGAAGCAACTAGAATCCCAGCTCCTGATGAGGCGGTATGAAGGCTTTATCAACCGGTAGGGACCAGGGAACAGGGGCCAGGGATCAGGTGATTACGTTTTACGTTTTACGTTTTACTCCTGTTCCCTGGTCCCCGGCCCCCGATCCCTGCCCCGCGTGACAATGGAGTCACAAATGATCATCATCCTACTGGGCGCGCCAGGGGCCGGCAAGGGCACTCAATCGGAGATACTCCAGGACCTGCTCAGCATGGTCCACATCTCCAGTGGCGACCTCCTCCGGGAAAACGTCAAGAAAAATACCGAGCTTGGCAGAGTTGCCAACGAGTATATGGTGAAGGGCGAATACGTGCCGGACCAATTGATCATCGACATGATTACCGACCGCATGGCCCTCCCCGATGCGGAGCGTGGGGTCATACTCGACGGCTTTCCGCGCACCCGCCCCCAGGCCGAGGCGTTGGACGATGCCCTCGACCTCAAAGGCAAGCAGGTCAACTCCGCCCTCTACATCAAGGTTGACGATGACGTGCTAACCGACAGGCTTTCGGGCCGCTGGATCTGCCGCAACTGCGGCCATATCTATCACGAGCTATATAGCCCGCCGAGGGTGCCAGGAGTATGCGACGTGTGCGGCGGTGAGCTTTACCAGCGCCCCGACGACACCCGCGAGACCGCCGTCAAGCGCCTCGGCGTCTTCTTCAACCAGACGATGCCCATCATCGATTACTATCGCCACCGAGGCATCCTGCAAGAAGTAAATGGAGACCAGCCCGTAGAAGTAGTAACCCACGATCTACTCGAACGCCTACGATAGTTGTCAGTTGTCGGT
>JBAURA010000539.1:0-8994 GCA_049580985.1 Chloroflexia bacterium | reverse complement strand
GTACAGGAACGCGAAGTTGTCGGCGGGCCAACCGGGCATAGAGGAACCGAGCCGCGCCGCCAACGGCCATGTGAAGAGGACCGCCAGCAAGGCCATGAAGAGGGCGACCATGCCCAGTTCCTGCAATTGCGTATTGCGTATTGCGTATTGCGTATTGTAAGTTGTCGCTTTTGGATGGTTTTCGCCCGGGTCATTGGGTTGTAGGGGCGAACCCATGTGGTCGCCCTCTTCGCGTGTAATGATCTCGTTGGTAGGGCTCGGGCGTGGGTCCGCTCCTGTGATGCGAAGGGCATAGTAGAGGAGGAGTATGGCTGCCGCGATGCCGGCCAGCCAGGACATGGCCGGTAGTGAGATCGCGGGTGGTAGGAGGAGGGAGGCAATCGTGGGGAGGAGGGCCGCGCATACGCCGGCCACCATGCCGTAGTAGAGAGAGCGGCGGGTGCCTAGCACGGTGGCAGACAAGGGGAGCAGGATGGCTGACAGGAGCCACAGGTAGGGAGGCAGGCGCAGCCCGGCCCTTCCCTCACGTGGGGCGGTGGATACTTCGGATACGGCCATGCCTAGCTTGCGCCTGTCGCCTGGGCCGGGGTAGAAGGTCTCGCTGTCCATTATGAGGCGCAGATCAGGGCCAAGGCCGGGGCCGACGGTAGCGGTATAGGTCGTCCAGCCGGGCTGAGCCTCGTAGCTGCCGAGGGTTTGGGCACCTAGCGATAGCCTGAAGTGGACAGGTGGGGTGTCTGCGGGACGAGCCGGGTTGAGGGTGACGCTAATGACCTGGCTGGTGCCGAGCGCGGGCAACGAGAGGGCCGAAGCGGTCCTGCTCCATCTGAAGCCCACGCCATCCGCTTCTTCCGGGACATAAAAATGGCTCGCTGAGAGGCCAGGGTCGCCCAGGTCCAGGCTGACCGGCCTCGGCGGGGCGACCGCCCACCGTACCAGCAGGAGAGCCACCGACATAAGGGCCAGGCCCAGCGACGCGACCGCGACCAGGATTCTTTGTCTCAGGTTGGAGCTTGCAGTTAAGGACATACGTCAATCCGGCTGGCCGCTTCTGCTATGCGTGGCGGCCAGCCGGATTGATATTATACTACGATTTCGAGTTTTTGCCTCAATTAAACACGTAGGAACGGGTTTCAGATCCGCCCCTACCTTTGCAGGAGATTAGCGAGGGGCGCGATTGCCGTTCTGGCGAACGCTGTCGTCGCTTTCCTCCTCGAACTCTTCTAGCTCCTCTTCTACAAACTCGTCCTCTTCTTCGTCATCTTCGGCGTACTCTTCGTCTTCGTCGTCTTCCTCTTCGAGATATTCCTCGTAGTCTTCGCTCATCGCCTCAATGAAGTCATCCACGATGGCGGCGGCTTCGTCGGGGTTGGCGGCAAGCGCGTGCACGTCATCCTCGGTACCGATGTCCACGCGCAGCTCGTGCTCCTCGCCCTCGGCGCGCCACATCGTAACGGCGTACATGCCCTCTTCGTCTGAGACGCCTGCGTAGAACCAGTCGTTCTGGGCAAGGTCGTCGGCATCGAGGTACGAGTCGCGGTCTTCCCCTTTCAGGCCGGCGGACAGGTTGGCGACCACTTCGTGCAGGGCGTCAACCAACTCCTCGCGGGTGACTTCGTACTCCTCGAAATCTTCCTCCTCTTCCTCCTCCATAGGCTCCAAGTTCTCTTCGACTTCCCCTTCCATCTCATCCTGGGGCTTCTGGCTGTCCATCCTCTTCCTCCTTTATTTTTTGCCTTTTTTATCGGCCTGCTGGCCGATCCTGGCATAGACTTGTGTAGTCGAAATATTAGCGTGTCCGAGGATTTGTTGCAAGTCGCGCATGTCGGTCCCGCCTCGGAGCTTTTGAGCCGCGAACGAATGCCGGAGGGTGTGGGGTGAGATCTCTTCGAGGCCGGCAGACTTGGCGTAGCGCTTTAGTATGAGCCAGAAGCCCTGTCTAGTCAACCTCTGGCCCCGGTGATTGAGGAAGAGCGCCCTGATATCATCGTCATCGGCAAGGGTCGTGCCGCGAGCGCGTACGAGCAGCCCCCTGCCGCGCTCGGCGTAGTCGCGCAGGGCCAGGAGGCTGGTGGGTGAGGCGATGGGGATGCGCCTCACCTTGCCGCGCCCCCGCGTGGCGACCGTTTCTACTTCGAGGTCCACGTCGCTTACGTCGAGGGCCACCATCTCGCCGACGCGCAGGCCGGTGGCGTAGAGGAGCTGCATCATAGCGCGGTCGCGGAGGGTTTCGGGGGTATCGGGGGCGACGTACATCTCGCGCAACAGGCGGTCCACCTCGCCCGCATCGATGGTGTGGGGCAGGGCGCGGTCAACGTGGGGAGCGGCGAGGCCCTGCACGGGATTGCTGCTCACGATGCCTTTGTTGGTGAGGAACTTGAAGAACGACTTGATGGCGGCCTGCTTGCGCGCGATGGTGGTGGTGGCGTACTGGCGCTCGCGCAGGTGGATGATGAACTGGAGGATGTGGTCGCGGGTGACGCCTCTCCAGGTCGAGGGCAACTGGGAGGGAGGGGGCAGGTGGCCTCGCTCCTCGCCCAGGTACTCGGCGAACTGGCCGAGGTCGTTGCGGTAGGCCGCGAGGGTATTGCCGGAAAAGCCCTTCTGGGCTTCCAAGGTAGCGAGAAACTGGTCAATAGGCTCATGATCGAGCATTGAGTTTCCCTGTGGTGGACGGTGGACGGTGGACGGTGAGTGATGAGTGGCGAGTATTTACGTTTTATGTTTTATGTTTTACGGTCTACCATCCATCATCGTCGTTTTTCGCAGTCGAAAACGGTCTCTCACGATAACGGTGTGCTACGTGGTGGGTGAGAGTTGTACAATTCTATCAGAGCCTCTGGCTTATGTCAACTGCTAATTCATGTGAATGTAGGGCAAACGCATCTGAATTGTAATCAGCGTAAGATGGGCCAACCAGCCTCACTACAACAGCTAGTAAGTTTACCGAAGGTTTAGATTTCAACTCTCAATTCAAGCCCGACTCAGCTTTAGCGGCAATGGTCACTGGTTGTGAACTGAAAGACAGTCGCAATCGATCACTGGGTGCTAATTCAACCTCCGAATCTGACCTTTCGTCCCAAAACGAATATAGCTCCGTTTGCCCTCGTAAGGATGATTTAGTACCCTTGTCAAGATGGTTATGCCCGTGATATAATCAACTGCTAATTATTGGTATTGTAGGCTATCTTTGTCTTCCCAAAGCAATCAATTAAAAGGATACTCATGATCTCTGAAAAATCAACGTCTAAGTCGCTATAGCAATTGATAACTCGCTGCAATACATGCGAGGAAATTGGAGGACCGAACGTGGAGATAAAGCCGAGAATCTTCATTGCTGCATCAACAGAAGGCCGAAAGATAGCAAGCGCCATACAGCAGAATCTTCGAGATACTGCTTTTCCGGAGCCTTGGTATCAAAGTGTATTCGAGCCATCTGGCACCGTCCTTGACTCCCTTCTGAAACAACTAGACGAAATGGATGCAGCTATTTGTCTCTTTACTCCTGATGATGAGACGAGAAGCCGCAATAACGAACACATGACCGCCCGAGATAACGTGGTATTTGAACTTGGACTTTTTATGGGTCGCTTAGGTAAAAAGGTTTGCTTTGTAGTTACCCCTAACCTGCCACCAGATAAAGCTATGCGCTTTCCGACCGACTTACTAGGCATCATATCTGCTCACTATGACGTTGAACATGCTAAAAGTAATCCAAGATCTGCACTTGGGCCCGCCTGTGAGATGATCAATGATTCACTACGTAAGCATTTCCGACCGCGAGGCGGGATACAACGAGACGAAAGAGTGGTATATTTCTTGCGTGGTATCAAAGAGACCTATCTGAGGCATCTTTCAGACATGGGTCTACTGCCTGTGAGAGCACGGCTGAATATCATGGCTCCCAACAAACATGATCATCAAGCTCCTTCACTGCTACAGATCATTTATGCTGACTATTTGGCAGACTATAATGAAGAGGAACTGAAGGATGGGTATAAGCAAGGACAGGGCAAGTGCGGTCAGGCTTGGCAGAACGGCAAACAAGCAATCTATGCACGGGATATTCGTAGCGAGATAACAGAGTTTGTGGACATGGGTAAGGACAAGAGCGAAAATGCGCAAGTTTTAAGCTCTGTTTTGAGCACTCCGATTGTTTATGGGGACCAGCTTATAGCTATTCTCAATGTAGATAGCTGGCAACCAGGGAAAGAGACTGGCGTACACACGGTAGCTGTGGGTAATATCTTCGAGAACAGTGCCCACAAACTTGGCCCTCTGCTTTATGAGACAATGAACGCTAAAGACAAGTGACTAACTGTTCCTCATGATGACTGCTTCCAACATCTCCTTCAGCCCCACAGCGATCCTCAAGCGCTTAGGCCAGGACGGTGAACGCTTGCTCTTTAGCCTCTGCGACGACACCCCTGCATTGGATAGGTCTTCACTTCTCCAGCAGCTCTCTATGCATTTGCCTCGCCTCGAGCCTTCGGAAGTTAACGATTCAGAGTGCATATATCGAGAGGCAGGGAGACTTGCGGAACGGCTAATAATACTGCGAACGCCATATATGGATTATATCCCACGACCACTGGCCGCAAGTAACTCTCCGCAGAGTTTATACTTTGAGGTGATTTCGGAAGAGGTTGCCAGACCGATCCTTGAGCGATTCCACTATATCCTTAGCTACAGAGGTGGCAGCCTGCATTTTGGTCTAAAGCTACGACCAGATGACTACTGGCCTATTGTGATAGCGTCTTTGTCGCCTTTCGATCTGACTAATATCAAGCCATTTCTGCATACAGACGACAGGCTGCCAGCAACGACGATAGTGCTTTCGCGAATGTACGCTTTCGCCGGGGCACCACGAAATGTGATTACGTTCCTGCTATCCAAGGTGCGCTCATGGCTGACTGGCAACTTATCCACGGTAGACTTGTTGCTTACCTATGTGAATCCGAATGTAGGCTTCACTGGTTCTTCCTATAAGGCTGACAATTGGATAGTCATCGGGGAAGAATGTGGTACCCGCTACTTATATCTAGATGAGAACTATAGAACTGATCGCTATTTCCATCAATATTTCGGCACATGTGATGAACGCTTGCTTACTGCTTCTTTAGGTTCTCGTGTGGCCCTCTCAAAATACTACCTGGAGCCTCTTAAAGTCTATGTAAGACAAGTGTCAGGGGACAGCATAGATGTGGTGAGACATACCTTCGATAGGTGGTCACCAGCATCTTGAGAGTCGAGCTTATACTCACTTTCTACCCTGGTAGTTCACCACTAGCCATTTGAACCTTGATATGTGGAGAGGCAAAACTATTCTCATTCAGATCTTATCGTTTTGTACGAGCCACAAGTATTCCTTTCCACGTGGAGTGAGCTGAACGGTGTGGCTCCGGCGGGCAGTCCAAAACAGCTGTTCGCCCTGGATGGAAGCCATCAGTAGTCCGGCATCTCGATACTCCTTGAAGAGTTGAGCGATCCGTATTTTCTCGTTATTTACTGGTTCCTGGAGATTCCCTTCTTCATCTTCTGGCTCAAACTCTGGATCCAGCTGGTATATAGATTGGGGTGTCGGGAAAAACTCCGCCAATCTATAAAGCTTCAGCCGATCTATTAAGGGAGCGCACTTACGTACCACTGTTAATCGCGTGGCGTGAGACTTGTAGACCGGGCGCTGACCCCAACCACCAAAACGTCGTTCCAAATAGGCGTACAACGATGGAGCGGTAACCCAACCCATATGGTCGGCTGCGCCTCCCCCTAATGCATCAATTAAAGCAGCAGTGAACAGACCGTGTCCACCTGCTTCAAGTGAAACTTGAGAAGGTCGGGAAGCTGCAATGACGGTCATGTTTTCTCTTATAATGGCGAGCGGATCCGTGCCTTGTCTAACATTCAAGATAGCTGGATTCGCAATATCCCCACTATGGCAGCAATCTAGAATCAGCAGAATATCCCTTGCATGTGAACGCATAGACAAATCAACTATTTCCTGCATCGGAACTCCCCAATCCTCCGGCTCTGCATCGTGGGTCGCCAAATACCCCCCCACTTGCGTTAATACGCCGTGACCTGAGAAATAGAATAAGACTTCACTATCATAGTCTTGAAATAGCTCCTCGCACGCCTTCCGAAGTTTGGCCCGTGTTATAGGCTGTCCATCTTCCATCTTGTCAAGAAGTACCCGACAGTCGTAGTTCGGTTCTTGATCCTGATGCCTCTCGAGTAATTGAGCTATCGCCTCAGCATCTGCCACTGCGGCGGCTAGATCATTTCCTGGGGCTTGATAATGATTGATGCCCACAATCAATGCGCGTCGTTCTAGCATTACTCAATATCCCTTTCCTACAGCCTCACATAAGCGCTACTCGTCTCTTCCAGTCCAAGTTACATAGCTAAATAAGCTTGCCTACTATTATAGTATATCTTTTATTAATCGCTGTCAATTAAAAGCGATACGAACGCTACCGATTTGTGATCTGCAATAGGTCTGCTTTCTTTATAGCAGGTCGCCAAATCACATCGTGGCAGTCTTGACGCAGCTAGGTAGCCTGGGTACAATAAGATAACCGAACAAGCGTTAGTTAGCCTATGTCAATACGTCGCAAAGAGCAGATTTATTCCAATGCACGCAGGCGCTACGAAGGGCTGTACAGGCAGGTGGTGGAACAAGGGATGGATTCGGGCGATTTCGCGCCCACCGACGGCAAGATGGCGACCTGCTGATCCTATCGGCGGTCAACTGGATGCCTCAGTGGTACAACCCTTCAGGCCCCCTGCCGCCCGACCAGATCGCAGATAGTTTCTATGAGTTGGTCATATACAGCTTAAGAGTTGATCCGTCATTGACGATAAGTAACGAAGAGATACGTTCGGTGATTGCGGAATATGAATCGAAGACTGACGATGAAGGATCGAGTCCCGAAGCGTAACGGTCAAACGTAAGTTCTCAGTTACGTATCACGCATCACGAAAAGGAGGCACGATGGATGATCCAACACGCGTAGCAGAGTTTACAGAGTACGTGCAGAAGGGCGGCAAGGTGGAGGCCGGCGACTGGATGCCGGAGGAGTACCGCATGCTGGTGCTCAAGTTCGTGGAGATGCACGCCAACTCGGAGTTGATGGGCGTGCTCCCTGAGCGCGAATGGATCAACAAGGCCCCCACGCTCAAGCGTAAACTGGCCCTCACCGCCAAGATACAGGACGAGGCGGGGCACGCGCAACTGCTCTACCGCGTGGCGGAGGACCTGGGCAAGACCCGCGATCAGATGTTCCAGGACCTGCTGGCGGGCAAGACCAAGTTCCACAACGTCTTCCATTACCCTACGTACAACTGGGGCGACGTGGCCGTGATCGCCTGGCTGGTGGACGCCGCCGCGATCCAGTCGCAGAAGGCGCTCCTCGATTGCTCGTATGCGCCGTATGCGCGCACCATGCAGAAGATTTGCTGGGAGGAGAGCTTCCACATCAAGCACGGCTACGACATGATCATAACTCTCATGAACGGCTCGCAGGTGCAAAAGGAGATGGTGCAGGACGCGCTCAACAGGTGGTGGTCGCCGCTGGTGATGTTCCACGGCCCTCCCACCGACCCCGCGAAGGACCGCGACCTTTATTATCGAGTAAAGGCCAAGCCGAACTTCTTGCTGCGGCAGGAGTTCTTCTCCAAGTACATCCCCAAGATACTGGAGCTAGGGCTGACGATCCCCGACCCGGATCTCCACCTCGACACCGAGGCGAACGAATGGCAGTACACGGAGCCGGACTGGAACGAGCTGAGGATGGTAGTCACGGGGCACGGCCCTAAGAGCCAGGAGCGCCTCGACCTGCGCAGGCTGAATTACGCCGATACCCAGTGGGTGCGCGACATGGTGATGGGTACTGCCGCCGTCGCCGCATAGTGTATTTAGCCTGGGCGGTCGCATTGCAAGGAACCATTTCGCATCCGCCCAGGTATATCTCATAGCACGCTGAACATAAATCCCCCGGCGTGTAACATATAAACGCTCGGAGGATATTCAGATGAAAATCGGATTACAGATACCGTATTACACATACCCAGGCACGTCGGAGGCACTGGCTGATACGTTTGCGCGCATCGTCAAGGGCGCCGAGGCGGCGGGCTTCGACAGCATCTGGGTGATGGACCACTACTTCCAGCTTGACGGCTTAGGTCCGGTCGATGCCGAGATGGTGGAGTGCTACAGCGCCCTGAGCTATGCGGCGGCCCTCACGGAGAAGGTGCGGCTTGGCCCCCTGGTGGTGGGTGTGACGTACAGGCGGCCGGGCATACTGGTCAAGACGGCCACCGCGCTCGACGTGTTGAGCAAGGGACGCTCGTACTTCGGCGTGGGCGCTGCCTGGTTCGAGCAGGAGCACAAAGGGCTGGGCGTGGACTTCCCGCCTCTGAAGGAGAGGTTTGAGAGGTTGGAGGAGACGCTTCAGATCGCTCACCAGATGTGGTCGGGCGAGGCGGGCGCATACAACGGCAAACACTACCAGCTTGCCGAGGCGATCAATGTGCCCAACTCGGTGCAGAGGCCGCACCCACCGATCATGATCGGGGGTATGGGCGAGCAAAAGACGTTCAGGATGATCGCGCAGTATGCCGACGCCTGCAACATCTTCACCTGGCGTGGCCCGGACTCCGTGCGCCAGAAATACGATACACTGCGCGAACGGTGCGAAGAAATAGGCCGCCCTTACAGCGAGATCGAGAAGACGACGCTGAGCGAGCTGAAAGTCACGCCGGACGGCAAGCCAATGGCGAATGAGTACGTCACACCTGACCAGGCCGAAAACTGGACCGCGAGCCAGGCTATCGAATACTTCCACCAGTTGGCGGAGATTGGCACCGATCACGTGATCTTCAACAGCATGGTGAGCCACATACCCGGCGCGCTCGATGTATGGGCCGAGGAGATCATCCCGGCGGTGCACAAGATGGCGGTTGGGGGACGGTAGGAGAACAGCAGTTGTCGGT
>JBAURA010000538.1:0-2660 GCA_049580985.1 Chloroflexia bacterium | reverse complement strand
TAGGGGCACCCCTTGTGGGTGCCCTGGTGGTGTGAGATCGAGGTATGCGGACAGGGCACCTACAAGGGGTGCCCCTACGATTTACAGGCGATCTACATTCTGGTGACTGTCAACCGTTGTATACTATAGCCAGGCAATCACGCCTGGCATCTTGTCATTATGAACAGACCCTCCAAATCAGACCTTCTCTTCCTCCTGATTGTCGCTCTCTTCTCTATCTACGGGCTGGTCTTTATCTACACGACCAGCTTCGTAGTGGCGGGCGAGCGCTATTTCTCCCTCTTCGACGACGCCATGATCTCGATGAGGTATGCCAGGAACTTCGCCGAGGGCTATGGCCTGGTGTGGAACCCAGGCGGCCCGCCTGTGGAGGGTTATACGAATCCGCTATGGGTCCTCTTCATGGCCTTCTGGCACCTGTTCGGCATGCCAGCCTCCAAGATGAGCCTGGCTATCCAACTTAGCGCCCTGGCCCTGCTCGCGGCCAACCTCTTCTTCGTGCGCAGGATCGCACTCCTGGTATCGGGCGGCTCGGACACAGTTGCGTTCATGGCCGTGCTCCTGACCGCGCTCTACCTGCCTCTGAACAACTGGAGCTTGCAGGGCATGGAGGTAGCGGCCCTCGCGCCCCTGGTGTCGTGGGCGACCTGGCTTGCCCTGAAGGGCCTGCAAACGGGGAAGTTCTCCCCGGCGCTCTATGCCCTGTTGGGCGTAGGCACCCTCATACGCATGGATGCCGCCGTCATACTGGTTGTTGCTACCTTGTTTCTCGCGCTAGCCGATAAGCAACACAGGGGCATGCACTTGCTGTACGGCTTGGGCGCTTTGCTCCTGTTCGGGGGCGCGCAAACGCTCTTCAGACTGGCTTACTACGGCGACCTGCTCCCCAACACCTACTACTTGAAGCTGGAAGGCTTTCCGATGCTGGCACGTATGGCGCGGGGCGTGTACGTGCTGGGATGGTTCATCGCCAGTATGAGCCTGGTCGTGTTCCTGGGCGCTTTCTATGGAGTAGTCGTGCGCCGTGATAAATACGTGCTCTTGCTAGCGACGCTCTTCGCGGCCCAGGTCGCCTATAGCGTCTACGTTGGGGGCGATGCCTGGGACTGGTGGGGAGGCAGCAATCGCTACATCAGCATCGTTATGCCGCTGTTCATGGTGCTGCTCGCGTACAGCCTGTGGCGCTTCTTCGGCCGCGACGGCCAGGCGGCAGGGTGGTGGCACAGGCTGGTCGATTTCGCACCCCTTGCCGCCATGCTCCACCTGGCTATTCTGGCCGGCCTGCTGGTGTGGGCTGCCGTCGTGAACTACGGCGGGGGCACGGTCGGCCTGCCCGAATGGGGGGTAGCTATCGCGGCCTGGGGGGCGGTGGGGCTGGGCATGTGGTGGGCTATGAGATCGCGCAAGCCGGACGTCACAGCCCACCGCATACCGAAAGCGGTCCTCAGGACCATTGCCTTGCCCGCCGTCTTGCTCATGTCGATGGTTGACCTGAACACATTGTACGTGCCGGGCGGTATCCTGGAGTGGCTGCTCATCAAGACGCCGGTGCAGGTGCACAACAATCCCTCGATGGTCGAGAGGGCGCTGGTGCTCCGGCAGGTGCTCAAGCCACAGGGCAGCTACGCCGTCGTGTGGGCGGGCATAATCCCATACTTTGCCGGTGGTGAAGCGATAGACTTGCTGGGTAAGAACGACCGCGTTATCGCGCACCAACCTATGCACCCTTACCCCGGCGCGCCGCGCCCCGATTTCCTCTTCTATCCGGGCCACATGAAATACGACTACGCTCACTCTGTGGGGCAATTAAAGCCGGACGCTATCGTGCAATTCTGGTCCCTGGACCCTTACGCCCCCGATGAGCCTCCTAATCCTGTGCCTGGGATAGCCCGGCCTTACGTCAACGACAATTATATGCGCGTCGATTTTGGGACGCTGCTTTTTTACTTGCAGAAAGATTCCGGGGAGGTGCGTTGGAATATAGTCGAACAACGGGGGAAGGTCGATGCCGCCGCGCCCTAACTCTTTTTCATTCCGACAAAATGCGGATAAGGTCGCGCAACATCCTATCCTCTAGGGCCTGGCCGGCCCGCTCGACAGCACGCATTCGGCGAGAAAAGTGTTGGCGACGATCTTGGCGGCCTGCCCCCTGGTGATGTTGTTGCCTGGGCGGAAGTATGCCAGGTTCAGGGGCGGCACGCATGGCTCGCCCGGCCCGCCGCACGGGTAGCCTTCGACCAGGTCGAGCCAGGCCAACGTCTCGATCCATGGGAAGAACGAGTGCCCAGGGGGCACGTCCTCGAAGCGCCGCTCGTCGGGGGGTGGCGCGGGGAAGGCTGCCGTGCCGGCCACTATCTTGGCGGCCTGCCCGCGCGTGACGTTAGCGCCGGGCCTGTAATACGGGCGGTTGCCGGGCGGTACGCACGGCTCTCCGTCGCCGCCGCACGGGTAGCCTGCCACCAACCCTCGCGCAAAGAGCCGCTCTATGAAGCTGTGGAAGCTGGAGCCAATTGGCACGTCCTCGAAAGCCTGGGCGGTAACGGGTTCACCGAAGCCCGCCGCGTTGGATACGATCTTCGCCAGTTGGCCCCGGCTGGTAGGGTTGTTGGGCCGGTACGTGCCGTCTTCATATCCGACAGCCAGGCCCTCGCACACCAGGC
>JBAURA010000537.1:0-6512 GCA_049580985.1 Chloroflexia bacterium | reverse complement strand
GGCTTTGAGGTCCGAGAATGGAGACCAGGAAAACGCCCGGCTTCTAAGGCAAAAAACAACGAAGAACCGCCAACGTAGCTTGAATTACCTGCCGAGAATACGTAATACCGCCGAAAATGACCTGTAGGGGCGAGGCATGCCTCGCCCTCTGCGCGAGCACATAATGTACAAATTATCCCAGCCCCACCAGGGCGAGGCATGCCTCGCCCCTACAAATTACATTGCCAGACGACGGTTTCCCAGGCTGAGTGCCATCGCGCTCGGCATGTCCGCGTGCTTGCTCGTACTGACCGGCTGCCTGGAACAGCTCCAAAGCCCGCGCATCCCAGGCGGGGCGCTGAGCAATTTCCTCATCCACCTGCAAAACGGTGAGCTTGAGGACGCGCGCACCTACTTCGCGCCAGGCCTCGTAATCCCCTCCGCCGACCTCGATTCGTCAATAAAAGCGGCATCCGAGCGCGTCAAAAAGTACCAGTTCCGCAAGATGAAGGCGAAGGAAGAAGACGCCACCAACGGCCAGAAGCAAGTGACCATTAACGGCCAAGCGCGCCCCCGCAACATGCCCGGCCAACCCACTCCCGGCCCCGAAGAAGGCTGGCAGGACACCCCCATCATCACCGCCCCCCTGGTCGAACGCGGCCCCGGCTGGCGGCTGCTGGACTTCGAGATTCTATGCTGTGAGGAGTGACCGGGGTTACGGGAGTGGGGTTACGGGATTAAGGGATTAAGGGATTGTGGATTAGGGACCAGTATGGTGACTGGATGATTTCGCGTACAGAAAGTGTGGATTCAGAGGAAGCAGAGGTAACAGAGAAAAGGAGAGCATAGAGAAATAAATAAAAAACTCTGCTTTCCTCTGCTATCTCTGCTTCCTCTGCTTCAAAGGAACAACTAGACAAAGCTAATTGCCTGTCTTAAGCCACCATACTCGTCACTCGCCACTCAGTTGTAATCCGTGTACAACAGAAGGCCGAACAAACCCAGGCTGCCCAGGATCAAAGCCACGTTGCGCTTCTCTTCGTCAGTGATCTTGCCTTTGGACCAGCGGCCCACCAATTGGGCAAAGTAGAGAAGCATGTAGGAGAACTGCGTCGCCATATAAACAAAATGGTAATAACCAAGCAGGTTCCAGCGCCAGGGCCGAGTCATCGTCCAGTTCACCATACCGCCCTTACCCTGCGCGATATGGAACAGCAGAGAGACAGCACTGCCACCCAACACCGGCAACAGGGCCGTGCGCCCGCTGAATCTCACCCCCCACCGCACGAACGACCGCATCATCAGCACATTGATCACCGGCAAGATCAGCCCGTCGCCGAAGATAGCCGACCGGAAAGTCAGCGTCGGCCTGTGCTCCTTGATCAGTTTGTTCTTAGTAATCAACATCCAGACGTTCGTCCCACCCGACACCCCCAGCGCCGCCGCGAACGTCACCAGCGCGGTAACCGCCAACAAAGCAGGATCGTCGGGATTTCGGAATTCGGATTTCAGATTTCGGATTGCCATATCAGCCCCTCATGCATAATGCGTCACTTACGTTTTACGTTTTACGTTTTATACTCCACCGTCCACCGTCCACCGTCCACCGTCCTTCGTCCTTCGTCCTTCGTCCTCCCCCATGCTATAATACCCTACCGCTCAATTAGCAAGGAGCAATAAGTGGTCCAGACCGATCCCTATCTAGCCCGCATGGCTAAACGTGTCCACCCCATCGGCGTGTCGATCTTCTCCGAGATGAGCCGCCTGGCCGCCGAGCACAAAGCCGTCAACCTCTCCCAGGGCTTCCCCGACTTCCAGGCCCCCGCCTGGATCAAGGAAGCCGCCCAGGAAGCCATCGCCCGCGACATCAACCAGTACGCCATCAGCAACGGCTCGGCACGCCTCCGCAAGGCAGTCGCCCGCAAGTCCGAACGCACCATGGGCATCTCCTGGCACGAAGACCGCGAGGTCACTGTCACCAACGGCTGCACGGAAGCTATTTTCGACGTCATGCAGGCGCTTATCAATCCCGGCGACGAAGTGATCGTCTTCGAGCCATACTACGATTCCTATGTCCCCTCCGTAGAGATAGCAGGCGGCACGCCGGTATTCATCACCCTCCACGCCCCCGATTGGGCCTTCAGCCGCGAGGAGCTTATAGCCTCTTTCAACAGCAAGACGCGCGCCATCGTCATCAATACACCCCACAATCCCACGGGCAAGGTATTCACCGAAGAAGAGCTACTCTTCATAGCCGGCCTGTGCAAGGAGCACGACGCGCTGGCGCTCACCGACGAGGTATACGAGCACCTGGTGTTCGACGGCGGCCGGCACGTCTACATGGCCTCTCTGCCCGGCATGCGCGACCGCACCGTCACCATGAGCTCAGCCTCTAAGACCTTCTCCGTCACAGGCTGGAAAGCAGGCTGGGTGGTAGCCGCGCCTGACCTCACCGACGCGTTGCGGCGGGTGCATCAGTTCGTTACCTATTGCAGCGCCGCGCCCCTACAGGAAGCGGTGGCTATCGCCCTCGAACAAGCCGAGACCAACGGCTATTACGACACGCTCCTGGCGGAATACACCCCCCGCCTCGACCTGTTGCAAGCGTACCTGGAGAGGGCTGGGCTGCACCCCATCAGGCCGCAGGGCACATTCTTCATCATGTCCGACATATCCGGCCTCGGCTTCGAGGACGATGTGCAGTTCGCCCGCTACATGATGGCCGAGGTAGGCGTGGCCTGCATCCCTCCGTCGGCCTTCTACTCTACGTCGGATGATGGCAAGCGCCTTGCAAGGTGGTGCTTCGCCAAGCGCGACGAAACCCTCCACGCGGCGGGCGAGCGCCTGACCGCCTGGGCAGACGGTAGACGATAGGAGAGCTAAGATGAAAAGACTGATCTTCGCCGCTGGCGCGATCTTCTCGGTGGTTACCGCCGCACAGATCATCGTGCAGGCAGTGCGTTCCAGGCGATGTATAGAGGATCAACGCTGGCAGGACGCCCTCGCTGAGTTCAAAGCGGCTCGCGAGCGCGACGCCCCGCAGGTTGAGATAGAGCGAACGAAGCGGCAGCTAGAGCATGTTTTCCGCCAGCTACAGGCAGAACAGGCGTATTTGAATAGATGGACTTCAACCTAAACCCACACCAGGTAGAGCTGCGAAACAGGATCAGGGCCTTCGCCGAGCGCGAGCTACAGCCCACCGTCGCCGAGCGCGACGATGCGGGCCGGTTCGACAGGTGGGTGTTCGACAAGTGCGTGGAGGCGGGCCTGGCCGGCCTCCCCTTCCCGGAGGCGTACTGCGGCGCGGGCGGCAACATGCTCGACTACATAGTGGCACTGGAAGAGATCGGGCGCATCGAGTCGGCGCAGGTGCTTGTGCTGGCATCGCACATCGCACCCATGACCTGCCTCTTGCAACACGGGACCGAAGAGCAGAAACAGCAGTGGCTCGCGCCCCTTTGCAAAGGCGAAAAACTGGCCTGCTTCAGCATCACCGAGCCGGGCGCCGGCTCCGATCCCGCCTCCATGAAGTCCACCGCCGAGCGCGATGGCGATTCCTACCTGCTGAACGGCAAGAAGACCTTCGCCACCAACTCAGGCGCTGCCGATACCTACGTTATCTTCGTCTCCACCGACCTGGAGGCGGGCGGCAGGGGCGTGACGGCCTTCTTGATGGCGCGCGACACCCCCGGCCTCTCCTTCGGAGAGCCGATCCAGAAGATGGGTGTGCGCACCTCCGTTCAGCGCGAGGTCCACCTTGACAATGTGCGCGTGCCCGTAGAAAATCGCCTGGGAGAGGAAGGCCAGGGCCTTCGGATCGCGCTGGCCGCCCTGGACGTGGGCCGCATCGAGATCGCCGCCCAGGGTGTCGGCATCGCCCAGGCATCGTATGACTTCGCGCTCAATCACGCCAGGCAGCGCCAGCAATTCGGGGCGGCCATAGGCCAGAACCAGGCGGTCAGCTTCATGCTGGCCGACATGCACGTGGGTATAGAGGCAGCCCGATTCCTTACCTACCACGCGGCCTGCAACTACGACGAAGGCAAACCTTTCGCCAAGGAAGCCGCCATGGCGAAGTTGCTCGCCACCGACACGGCCATGCGCGTGAGCACCGATGCGGTGCAGCTCCTCGGCGGCTTCGGCGTCACAAAAGCCAGCCCAGTCGAGCGCTTCATGCGCGACGCCAAGGTAACACAGATTTACGAGGGCACGAATCAAGTGCAGAGGATGGTGATCGCCGGCCACATAATGAAGTAGCCTCCACAACCCTAGGTCGATAACCCACTCCCGCATGCCTATTGCCAAATCGAGGCGCGGATGTTTTCCGTCTCGTTGAGACGGCGATTGACACCGGAGAGGTGGAGAAATGAAAGGTAGTTGGCGTTCTCGTCATAGACTGGGGAACCCTATTCCGGAATACCCCCTTTTTGCAGTCCGAAATCTCAGCAATTTGGCCAATTTGGCTAATTTGGTCTATTTGATCTAATTGACAAATTTGATCAATTTGGTATAATGTAGTGCTCAAGGCATTGTTGATGCAACCTCCGAAACGGGGGTTAGAGTTTTATTAGTTTCAACTAAGGATGGATTATGAGTGAAAAATCAGAGTTAACGCTTAGAGAAGTAGCAGAGCGTTTCAATGTATCCCCGCAGACAATTTACAATTGGATTGGTAGTGGATTTGTAGAAAAGCCACCCCGAAGACGCCTTGGACGCCGCAGTGTGCAGTACTTTCCCTTAGAGTGGGTTCACAAGACGGAACGTATATTGGCCGAGCTTGAAAGTGGGCATCACAGCCGTTGGGAGTAGTCTGGATACAAGTCTGTTAAGTAAGGGCTAAGGAATATATAGAGGGTACAGGCAGAAATAGCACGGCGATTGGCTGTTGGTGGACTGAAAAGAGGTATGGAAATGTCTCAAGAACGCGAGGAACCTCAAAACGATAGTATGCATCCCAAGGTCTTCATAAGTTACAGCCATGACTCATCAGAGCATATGGAGCGTGTGCTTGAATTATCGGATCAACTACGCTTAGATGGTGTTGATTGTCACATTGACCAATATGAGGAATCTCCAACTCAGGGGTGGCAACGATGGATGCACAGTCAGATAAGGTCAGCTGTATATGTGCTTCTCATATGCACAGAAACATACAAACGCAGATTTGAAGGTAGCGAAACAAGGGGTATGGGTAAGGGATCCAATTGGGAGGGTGCAGTTATCACGCAGGAGCTCTACGAGAAAGAAGGCCAGAACAGAAAATTCATACCAGTAGTGTACTCTCCTCACAGTGCCATCCACATACCAGATGTGTTAGCAAGCACGACTTATTATGCTGTTGATACCAGAGGTGGTTATGAACGATTATATCGCCGCCTTACTAATCAGCCGCAGATTATTAAACCCGATTTAGGCAGTATTAGGTCTATGCCACCTCGAAAACCAAAGAGCCTGTTTAGTGATGACCGCTCCGTTGCTCTAAAGGAACAAAGTACCTAAAGAGAGGATCATTATTGTTGATGAAGATTATCTCAACCATATTCGAGAGCATTGAGAACCACAACCAATATGAATCATTACATCGTCTCATTTATGAGAAAAGTAGTTTAGACGATTACTACTTTTGATCTCCACCGCTTTGGACAGGGAGAGAATTAGAATCTGGCCGCATTACTGGCAACTACCCTCTTGTGTTCAGCTATCCTGGATATCATCTAGGTTATGTAGGGAATGATACGCTAAACGTGATATAGTACTCCACATAGTGAGCTTATTTGAAGTGGTGGAAATGCCAGTGAGGGAGGTGGCTATTGGTAGTCAGCACCTATACGACCACCAGCAGTGGCTTAGTCTGCTAGCTCTCCGCACGATAGGAGGTCATGATATACCGTGGGGTAATGGGGTGGATTTTGCGGACGCTCACAGTAAGCGCGCCTTAGCGGTTGGGATCGGCGAGCCATTCTTTGAGGATTAGCATAGCACGATTTACGGCAGCTATATTTTCCGGCTCGTTCAGCCAGCGGCTCACGCCCGACGGGTGCGGCAAAGGCAGATAGAGCACGTCATCGCGCGCTACGCCCGTGCCGACCACCGCCCGCAACGAAGGCACCCGCCCCAGGAAGGTCTGAATCGCCAGCAGCCCCACCAGCAGCACGATCCTGGGCTGGATGAGGACCAACTGCCCGTCGAGCCACGGTCGGCAAAGCTCCTGCTCTCGCGGCGTGGGCACGCGGTCACCACGTGCGCCAGGCAGCCGTCCGGGGTAGCACTTGGTGACGGCGCTGAAGTGTATCTTGCGCCAAAAGTCCTCGCTGGGGATGCCGGCCATCGCCACCCACGCGCGCAGCCTGCCGCCTGCCGCCCCCGCGAACGGCCTGTTCTCGTTGGTGGCGCGCAAGCCCGGCGCCTGACCCACGAGCAATATACGTGGCAGAGGCGCATCCGCTTCAGGATCTCGCGCAATCGGCACCGACTCCCGCTCGTCCAGAAACCCTTCGATATGGCACAACCGGCACGCCCGCAGTCTCCGGTTG
>JBAURA010000536.1:0-3447 GCA_049580985.1 Chloroflexia bacterium | reverse complement strand
GCCGTCCACCGTCCACCGTCCACCGACAACTGACAACCAGAGGCAAGACGCATGACTTACGACCCGAATCCCGCCAGCACAAGCCCAAGCAGCAGAATCCCCAGGACGACTCTATATACGATAAAAGGGAGGGTAGTATTCCGCTGAAGATAGCGCAGGAGGAAAGCTATGCAGAAGAAACCGGAGACGGCGGCGGCCAGGAACCCCACCGCGAAGCCGAGCATCTGATCGCCAGGGATGCCGCCTTCCTGCACCACGTCATACAACTTCTTGAGGCCCGCGCCCAGCACCACGGGCGTTGAAAGGAGGAAAGAGAACCGGGCGGCGGTGTCGCGCTTGAGGCCCATGAAGAGGCCCGCCGTGATGGTGCTGCCGGAGCGCGATACGCCAGGGATCAAGGCCAGAGCCTGCGCCACGCCCACAGCGAGGGCTGTGCTCGTAGTAATATGCTGAAGGTCGTAGATGCGCTTGCCCACGCGCTCGGCAAGGAGGAGGAAGCCTGCAAGCACTATCATCATAATGGCGATCACGACAATACCCGTAGTGAAGTTCTCAGGCCGGTGGAAAAGCTCATCGATCCGGCTTTCCAGGAGCGCCCCGGCCAGGGCCGCTGGTATGGAGCCAAGGATGACGAACCAGGCCAGCCTGCGGTCGGGGTCGTCGCCAATGCGCCTCTCCAGGACGGAGCGCACAAAGGCCACCATCATGCGCCGCCAATCAGCCGCGAAATAGACGAGAACGGCCAGCAGCGTGCCCATGTGCAGCGCCACGTCGAACTGAATGCTGGTGATGGCCGGGTTGTCCCACCCGAAGAGCCAGGGCACGATCAGCAGGTGGGCCGACGACGAAATAGGCAAGAACTCGGTCAGGCCCTGGATAAGCCCCAGGACCAGCGCTTGAAACAGGTCCAACTGAAGCTACTTCCCTCCTTCTCCGGCTTGTTCCAGCCTGGTCTCAGCCGAGGAGTCGCCTTCGGTGATCTTGCCTTCCTGGACCAGTTCGATGTCGGTGAGAGGGCCTTCCAGCTCGTGGGCCTGCTCGGAGGCCTGGGCGCGAGTCTGTTCGAGTTGGACTAACTGGCGATAGGAGATACTCTGGTGAGCCATATAGTAGAAGCCAAGCAGGGTGACCGGGATCAGCAGAGTGGCATGAAGTACCAGCACATAAGAAAGCGAGGCATTCTCGTTCACCCCAAATCCACCCACCAGCACGGCTTTGGCGATAGCCTCAAACACACCGGCATAACCCGGAGCCTGGGGTATCAGCGTGCCCAGGTTGACGGCAGCTGTCGCCAGCAAATAGACGTAGAACGGAAGCAGCTGTCCATCGATCCCTCGCAAGTCAAAACCCCAGTTGCCGATCACGAAGTACATACCTGTCTCGAAAAGCCATGCAGCAATAGACAAGCCAAAAACAGCCGCCATGTTCGAGGGGCTGCGAAGCGAAGCCAGGCCCTCGATAAAGGAATCGAGCAGTCTATCGGCTCTCTGGTGCAATCGCCTGGGCAAGAAGCGGAACGCGAAGCCAACTATGCGCTTCATGAGGGTAGGCGAAGATGCGATTACCAGGAAAACGACCAGCGCTCCCAAAAAGACACCCGCGAAGATCATTATGGGCAGGCTTAGGTCCCGGATGAGAGTGCCGAGCTTATGGTCCGCGCCTGTCATGAGCGCGTCGCTATCCAGGAGGATCACAAATAGTACGGCCACGGCGGCAAAGCCGATCATGGTAAGGCCATCGAAAATACGCTCGACCAGGATGGTAGCAAGGGTGGCAGTCTTGCGGACCTTCTCGCGGAGGCTGATAACATACGCGCGCACTAGCTCACCGATGCGCGCCGGCAAGACGTTGTTGCCCATATAACCAATAACCACGACCTCGAAAGTGCGTAGCAAGCTAACCTTTTGGTCCGGCAGAATGGGGCGCAGTAGAATCCGCCAGCGTATGGCCCTGATCCAGACACCGATGAAGTAGAGCGCAAGGGCCGGCACGAGGGCCAGATAGTTCGCTCGTGTGAAGGCCGCCCACACCTGGTCGAGCTTGATATCTATGAGCGCAAGAGCAAAAAATATGATACTGATTATGATGCCGATAATGAATTGGCGGGATTTGAACAAGAGTGTTCCTTTTGTTGCGTTATGCGGGCGACCCAGGTGGTCGCCCTACATCCGTGCTATGCTCTTAGCCCAACAGGGTCGCCCCTATACGAGTTATTCCGCGCCGAAGATGCGGCTCTTGTACTCACGGCTGAGAATGTTGCTGAGCTTCTTGCGGAAGATGGGGTACTTGCGAATACCCGTCTTGTTCAGCCAGAACTTGCGGGCTACGTTGAGGGTAGACAGGCCGTACACCACGCTCCTGCGGAAGTTGACGCTGGAGGCTTCGGGGAAGTAGCGGGTAGGCACGGGCACCTCCGCGATGCGGAAACCAAAGGCCACCGTCTGGGCGATCACTTCGCTGTCGAACACAAAATCATCCGAGTTGAGGAGGAACGGGATAGTGGTGAGCAGGCGGCGCGAGTAGGCGCGGAAGCCGGTGTGCATCTCCGAAAGGCGGGTGCCGAACGCCGTGTTCTCGACCGTGGTGAGGAAGCGGTTGGAGATGTACTTCCAGATCGGCATACCACCTTCGAGAGTGGCCGAACGCCCGCCGAGCAGGCGCGACCCGAGCACCAGGTCGGCTTTACCTTCCAGGATGGGGGCAATCATGGCGGGGATGCGGGTGGCATCGTACTGGTTGTCGGGGTGGAGCATAACCACCACATCCGCACCGGAGGTGAGGGCCTCCAGATAGCACGTCTTCTGGTTGCCACCGTAACCCTTGTTCTGCACGTGCACGTGCACGTCCAGCCCAAGCTGGCGGGCGATTTCGGGCGTGTCGTCCTGGCTGGCATCGTCCACCAGGATCACCTTCTCGACGAGATCGGGGGGTATGTCGCCATGCGTCTTTTCGACCGTACGGGCGGCATTGTACGCGGGCATCACCACTACAACCTTAGGCTTTCGTCCCCCACTCGCCTCTGTATTCATGAAAACTCCTTTTACGGCCGGTTGTCAGTTGTCAGTTATCAGTTGTCAGTTATCAGTTATCAGCAGCCGATGTTCTGACAACCGACAACTGATAACTGACAACTGGTAGACCTACGGCTCCAAGTCGGAGAAAACGAGCACCCGGTTGTTGCCGCTGTCCATTACGTACAGCTTATCGTCGGCTCCTACGGCGATACCGACCGGGATGTTCATCTGCGAATCGCTGTTCCCATTCTGTCCCACGAAGCTCACCTCGTTGGTCGCAAGGTCTATCACCACCAGCCTGTGACGGTCGGGGTCGGTCATGACCACTTTGCCTCGCCAGTATACAAGGTGGCTGCCGCCCCTGGCCCCACCCCACTGCACAGGCCACTCGCGGATGTGGTTGCCGTTGGGGTCTATCTCGACTACGCGGCTG
>JBAURA010000535.1:0-2318 GCA_049580985.1 Chloroflexia bacterium | reverse complement strand
AGCTCTTTCACTTCCGAGGCAACTGAGAGGGTATCCAAAAAGGAGTTAGTAAAAGAAGTTGTATTTACCCCTTGACATGTGACCATTCAGTCACATATAATAGGGGTATGGAAGTAGAACCTGTGTTTCATGCGCTGGCTGATCACCATCGCCGCCACCTACTCGATTTGCTCCACCAGACCAACGGGCAGACTCTCACCGAGTTGTGCGCGCATATTCCTATGACCCGCTTTGGTGTGATGAAGCATCTACGCGTCCTGGAGGAGGCCGGCCTGGTCACGACCCGCAAAGTTGGGCGTGAAAAGCTGCACTACCTCAACCCCGCCCCCATGCAAGACGTTGCCGATTGGGTAGAGCAGTATCGCCGGTTATGGGACGAGCGCATGGACCGCCTGGAAGACTACCTCCGCGAACTTCAACTTAAGGAGCAAAGAAATGATCGCAACAAACCATAGTATGGAAACCACCGCGACCCAGCCCGCCACCGGGGCGGTGTCGTCCCAGCCCGCGTCGGACACGCGGGAGCTTGTCATCACGCGCATCATCGACGCGCCGCGTGAGCTTGTGTTCAAGGCGTGGACCGATCCGAAACACATGGCGCAGTGGTGGGGTCCCAGGCACTTTACGAACCCTGTTTGTGAGATGGACGTGCGGCCCGGCGGCGCTCTCCTCATCCACATGCAAGGGCCGGATGGAGTCGTCTATCCGATGAAGGGCGTCTTTCACGAAGTCGTTGAGCCAGAGCGGCTCGTCATATCCGAAAGCGCCCTGGAGGAGGAAGAAGGCAATGCGCTGCTCGAAATTCTAACCACCGTCATATTCGCCGAGCATGAAGGCAAAACCAAACTCACGGTGCGCGCTGCCGTCACCAGGGCGGCCCCCGGATCGGAAGGTGCGCTGGCGGGCATGGAAGAGGGCTGGAGCCAGAGCCTCGACAAGCTCGCCGAGTTGCTGGGGCAACCAACAGGAGGGGCTACTATGTCGAAGAGTAATCTTATCGCCGAACCGGGAAAGCAAGAGATCGTCATCACGCGGGTCTTCGACGCGCCGCGTGAGCTGGTGTTCAAAGCGTTCACAGATCCCAATCTTATACCGCAGTGGTGGGGGCCAGGCTACCTCACCACGACGATCGCTAGGATGGAGGTGAGGCCGGGCGGCATTTGGCGATTCGTCCAGCGTAGCCCCGACGGCAATGAGTACGGGTTCCACGGCGTATATCATGATATCGTGTCGCCCGAGCGGCTCGTCTACACTTTTGAGTTCGAAGGGGCACCCGGCCACGTGTTGCTTGAAACGGTGACGTTCGAGGAGCAAGACGGCAAGACGAAGCTTACCGACAAATCGGTCTTCCAGTCGGTTGAGGACCGCGACGCGATGCTACAGTCGGGGATGGAGGGCGGGGCCCACGAATCGATGGACCGCCTGGCCGAGCTTATAGCGAGGGCCTGATTTCCCCTGGAATTCCCTGGCAATAGACCTCTCATATTCAACCACTCTCCCCTCTACCATGGGGAGAGTGGCATACGAAACAGGAGGACAAACTATGAAGAGCAACCAACCTGGGTACGAGGATAGCGGCTTCCCAGGCAACCTTAGCCAGCCAGCGCGGCGGGCGCTGGCCGGGGCGGGTTACACGCGCCTTGAGCAGTTGTCCAGGACCAGCGAGGCTGAGATTAAGCAGTTGCATGGCATGGGACCAAAGGCAATCGGCCAGCTTCGCCAGGCTCTCGATGCTACCGGCCTGTCATTCGCCGACGGGAAGAAGGGGCAGGCAGACGATAAGCACACGCAAGACTCGCAGCAGCCACCCACGCCGGCTAAGAGCCTGGAAAGATTGGCCGGAACGTGGCATACGGAGATATCGATGCCCCTTGATCCGCCCATCGTTACACAGGGGCAGACAGTCTTCGAGTGGCTGGAGGAAGGGTCTTTCCTTGTTGGGCGCGGGAGTGTCGAACACGCCAGCTTCCCCACCAGCACTGAGATCATCGGCGGTGATGACACGACTGGAGCATATTCTGTGCTCTATTTCGACTCGCGAGGCATTGCCCGGATATATGAGATGAGCTTGAGCGACAAGGTCTGGAAGCTCTGGAGAGAAGCGCCGGGCTTCTCACAGCGGTTCACGGGCACATTCAGCGACGACGGTAACACTATCACGAGCTGCTGGGAGAAGTCGAGCGACGGTTCGAGCTGGGAGCATGACTTTGACCTGACGTATACGAGGGCCAGGTAGACGGCACAATGTATCGCAGGGAAGGCGAGGCATGCATCAGTGGGGTCGCATTAAAGAGGGAGATCGTAGGGGCGGACCCGTG